>JBBRKU010000326.1:0-3772 GCA_038231735.1 Actinomycetales bacterium
ACGCAGCTTCAACACCCTCAAGCAATGGCGCTCCCTGGCCACCCGCTACGACAAACTGGCCCTCACCTACCGCTCAGCGGCCGTTCTGCACGCCGTCGTCATCTGGAGCACACTATCAGGAGCCACGCCCTAGCACGACGGCGACGGCGACGCGGGGGGATTTGCGCCTGACAACGGATAGCCGTCCGAGGGCCTCGCCACTGGCCCCAGCGGCGCCATCCTGCCACTCCTGCACCACCATGTGTTTCGGACTGCAAATGCCGCGCCCGACTCAATGCAGGCCGACCCCCGGCGGACACCTAAGATGGTCTGGTGTTCCGTATCCTCTTCTGCTCCCCCGAGATCCCCGGAAATACCGGCAACGCCATCCGGCTGGCGGCGATCACGGGGGCGGAACTCCACCTCGTGGAACCCCTCGGATTCGATCTGGAGGACTCGAAACTGCGCCGTGCCGGCCTGGATTACCACGATCTGGCCGTGCTGCACGTCCATAAGACCCTCGACGACGCTTGGAAGGCCCTTGATCCCGAGCGCGTCTACGCCTTCACCTCGGACGGCGAAACCCCATACGTGCAGATCGGCTACCAGCCCGGCGACGTGCTGATGTTCGGTCCGGAATCCGTGGGGCTGTCCGAGGAGCTGAAGCGCGATCCGCACGTCACCGCCAGGGTCCGGCTGCCGATGCTTCCCAGCCTGCGCTCGCTCAACCTGGCCAATTCCGCATCCATCGCCGTCTACGAAGCATGGCGTCAAAACGGCTTCCACGGGGCCCAGCTCTGAGCCAAACGGCCCATGAAGACATCCACCACCAACGGAGGTACCAATGTCCGCCCGCGATCCCGGCCTTGCCTTTACCGACGGCGCCCTGCAGTTTGAAGCCTGGTCCCAGAACCTCTGGGACCCGGTGGGCCGCGACGTGGTTGAGGCGGCGGAACTCAAACCGGGCCAGCGCGTCCTGGATGCCTGTTGCGGCACCGGCGCCGCCACGCTCCCCGCCGCGACTGCCGTCGGGCCGGAAGGATCCGTCGACGGCGTCGACCTCTCCACCGGGCTGCTCCGGCTGGCCGCGGCCAAGCTTGCGGAACAACGCGTGCTGAACACCACCCTGACCGAGGCGGACGCAACCCGCTGGCGCGGCCACCGGGTCTTCGATGCCGTGCTCTGCTCGTACAGCATGTTCTTCTTCTCTGATATGGAATCCGGCGTGGAGCATCTGGCCGGCATGCTCCGCCCGGGCGGCCGCTTCGTCACCAGCACCTGGGTGGACGGCGCGCTGGAACCATTCGCGCAGCGCATCCTGGACGCCGCCATCACCGAGCGGCCCCGGCTGCGCGGCGTGGTGCCGCTGCCCAACCTGAACATGGCCAAGATCGCCTCCGCCCCAGCCCTGAAGTCGTGGCTCCAGGACCGCGGGCTGGTTGATGTCACCGTGCAGGAGCACCCGTACACCCTGACGGTCGACGACGAGATGGCCTGGACCCTGGTGATGGGCAGCGGCTGGCGCACTCTGTTGCCCCGCGATCCCGAGGCCATTGCCCGCGTCCGGAAGCACTTTGTCCGTTCCGTGGGCCCGCGGGTGGAGATGAACTCGGACACCCTGATCGGCATCGGCCACCGGGCGTAGGGACCGCAATATCACCGCTGTTTACCTTTTCCGCTCCTGTCACGGGTGGCACCCATCCGCACGGCCCGCGCCTCCGAATAACCATCGGAAGCACCTATCGGGCGGGATTCACAGAACGGGGGGGAGCAGGTGTCCACCACCATGGAGCACCGTGCGCAGCTGGTTCCAACCCGGACTGCGGCCCCCGCGGACGGCAACACAAGCTGCCGTTCACCTGATAGGTCCCGCGGACGCCTATGCTTGAAACCAATGGAAACTCCCAAAGGCACGCGCCTTACAGCAGCCGGCCGTGTGCAGCCTCCGGCGCCAACCGCAGCTGATCCGCAGGACCGCGAGAACCTGGTCCGGCTCATTGCGCTGACGGCAACCGGTGATCAGGGCGCCTTCGCCCAGCTGTACCAGCTCACATCGAAGCGGGTCTACGGCATGGCGCGGCGCGTCCTGATCGATAAGGACCTCGCTGAGGACACCACGCAGGAGACTTATCTGCAGGTGTGGCAGGGCGCCGCGAAGTTCGACCCGGCCGCGGGCAGTCCGCTGGCCTGGCTGATGACCATCGCACACCGGCGGGCGGTGGACAAGGTGCGCTCCACGCAGAGCGCGACGGACCGCGAGGCCCGCTATGGTGCCACCAGCCAGACGATCGAGCATGACGAGGTCGCGGACACGGTCAGTTCGCAGTTGGAAGCCGAGGCGTTGGTCAAGTGCCTGGGCACGCTGACGGAAACCCAACAGGAATCCGTCAAACTCGCCTACTACGGCGGGCTGACCTACCGCGAGGTGGCGGAAAAACTTGGTGCGGCGGTACCAACAATCAAATCCCGGATCCGGGATGGACTACTACGACTGAAATCCTGTCTGGGGGTGAGTTGAGATGAACGACGACGCAATGAAGAAAAAGCAGTTCGCAGAAGAGATCGACAGGGACCTGGCCGAGGGCCGGGTACTGGAGTTGGCAGAGGTGTACGCCTTGAATGCTGTGAGCGAAGAGGAGCGCGCCAATATCGAAGTGTACGTCTCAGCCGCTCCGGACCCGCTGCGGCGCAGCTTTGAGGAGCGCGTCCGCCAGGCGCGCGAAACGCTGACGGCAACCTACGCCCTCGAGGAGGTGGAGCCTCCGGCGGACCTGCTGTCCAAGATCATGGCCCGGCTGCCGGAGCAGGCCACGCGGGACCAGCCACAGCACGGCCCGGTCCAAGCAGATCCGGATCCGGCCGAAGCTTTGGATGCGCGCCCCACCGCCGCCGATGAGCTCTCCGTCCGCCGTGAGCAGAAGGCACGACGGCGCGACCTGAGCACCGGCCGACGCTGGCTGGTCGGGGTGGCTGCGGCCGCGCTGATCGCCATCGGCGGAGTTGCCGTGGGTTCGAGCATCATCAGTGCCCAGGATCCCGTGCACCAGATCCTTAACGCCTCCGATGTCCAAACCAGGAAACTGCCGATTCCCGGCGGCGGAACGGCAACCCTGGCCATCTCCGGCTCGAAGGACGCCGCTGTGGTCACCATGCAGGCCGTCCCGGCGCCCCCAACGGGACAGGTCTACCAGATGTGGCTGATACCCAAGGACGGGGCCGCACCGGTTTCGCAGGGCACTATGGACGCGGAGGCATTGACCAGGTCCGCAACCATCAAGGGTGTGGACGCGGCCGCGGCCTTTGCCATCACGGTGGAACCCGCCGGCGGTTCGCCCACTCCAACGCTGCCCACCGTGGCCTCGCTGACCCTGAGCAGCTGACCCACCAGGATCAGACCCGCGAACGGTCGCTAACTGTCCGCTTGAGCGCGCCAAACGGGCGGTTAGCGACTTTCTGGATCCAAGAAGTGCGGAATTCCGCGCTTCCAGATGCCTTGACCTTGACGTAACGTCAACCTCTAGAGTCGATTTATGCCCGGAAATACCGGCCAGCATCACCCTGATGTGGACGACCAGGCAACGGAGGCCAACGTGACCACCACGTCATCCCACGCAACCCGGGCGCAGCCGTCCAGCTGGTCGATTTCCGACGTGGCGAAAATGTCCAAGGTGACTTCCCGGACGCTGCGTCACTATGACCAGATCGGCCTGCTGGAGCCCGAATCGACAGCACCGAACGGCTACCGCTACTACGGTCAGCCTCAGCTGCACAGGCTCCAGCGGATTCTGCTGCT
>JBBRKU010000327.1:0-3770 GCA_038231735.1 Actinomycetales bacterium
CACCGGGGCTGGGGCATCGACGGCCGCCGGAACAGCCTCGACCGAGATCAGCGGCTTGCCGACATCCAGTGTTTGACCCGCCTCGCCATGCAGCACGGCCACCACACCGGAAAACGGCGAGGGCACCTCCACCACGGACTTCGCGGTTTCCACCTCGGCGATCGGCTGGTCAACGCGGATCTCGTCGCCCACCTTGACCAGCCAGTTCACCAGCTCGGCCTCCGTCAGGCCTTCACCCAGATCGGGGAGCAGAAACACCTGCAAACTCATTGGTCCTCCCACTGCAGCTCATCCACAACGTCCAGGATCCGGTCAACGCTGGGCAGGAAATGCTGTTCCAGTTTCGGCGCCGGGTAGGGAATGTCGAAGCCGGTCACGCGGCGGACCGGCGCCGCCAGCGAGTGGAAGCAGCGCTCCTGGACGCGAGCCACGATCTCCGCTGCCACCGAGGCGAAACCGGCGGCTTCTGCAATAACGACCGCACGCCCGGTGCTGCGCACGGCGGCGCAGACGGTTTCGTCGTCGAACGGGACCAGGGAGCGGACGTCGATGACCTGGAGCGACCGGCCTTCCTGGGCCGCGGCCTCGGCAGCGGCGAGCGCCGTCGGGACGGACGGGCCGTAGGCGATCAGCGTTGCGTCGGTACCTTCCCGGGCGATCACCGCCTTGCCGATCGAGCTGGCCGGAGCGGCGCCGTCGGCCGCAGCGGAAGCTGCCGCGCCGCCGTCGTCCGTCTTTGCCGCATACGGGGCACGCAGGGCGTCCAGATCCACCCGTTCCTTGGAGAAGTACAGCTTCTTCGGCTCCAGGAAAACCACCGGATCCGCGCAGTTGATGGCGTCGCGCAGCATCGTGTACGCGTCCGCCACTGTGGAGGGCGCCAGCACGGTCAGCCCGGGAGTGTGCACGTAGTAGGCCTCGGACGAGTCGCAGTGGTGCTCCACCCCGCCGATCCCGCCGGCGTAGGGAATCCGGATCACCAGGGGCAGCTTGATCTTGCCCTTGGTGCGGTTGGGCATCTTGGCCACATGGCTGACCACCTGCTCAAAGGCCGGGTAGGCGAAGGCGTCGAACTGCATCTCCACCACGGGCCTCATCCCGTTCATCGCCATGCCAACGGCCATGCCCATGATGCCGGACTCGGCCAGTGGGGTGTCGAAGCAGCGTTCCTCGCCGAAGCGCTTGGTCAGGCCGTCCGTAACGCGGAAGACTCCGCCCAGTGTTCCGACGTCCTCCCCGAACACGACCACGGACGGGTCGGCGGCGAGCGCATCCGCCATGGCCAGAGTCAGCGCCTTTGCAAACGTCACGGTCTGCACACCGGCGAGCGCGGCCTCTGGCGCCGGCCGCCCGGAAAGTTCCGGGCCAGCTCCGTGAGCTGCGGCCTTTTCCGAAACGGGCTTGTCTGAAATCGTGGTCATCGTTGGGCTCCTTCCGCGCTCATTGCCGGCTGTCCGGCAGCGGCCCTGCTCAGTTCCTCACGCAGCATCTCCGCCTGTTCGCGCAGCTGCGGGGTCGGCTGGCTGTAGACGAACCGGAACAGGTCCTGCGGGTCCACCTCCACCTCGCTGTTCAGTCCGTCGCGCAGCACGGTGGCAACGCGCTCGGCCCCGGCCGCCATCTCTTCCGCCACAGCCTCGGTCAGGGCGCAGGCCGCGGTCAGGTACGCCCTCATGCGCAGCAGCGGATCGCGCGGCACCCACTGGCGGACCTCGTCGTCCGAGCGGTACCGGCTGGCGTCGTCGGCATTGGTATGGGACTGCATCCGGTAGGTGTGCGCCTCGATCAACGACGGCCCGCCGCCGTTCCGGGCCCGGTCCACGGCATGCCCCAGCACCGCCAGCAGCGCGGCCAGGTCATTGCCGTCCACCCGCTCGCCCGGCATCCCGTAGCCGATCGCCTTGTGCGCCAGCGACGGCGCCACACTCTGATGGATCAGCGGCACCGAGATGGCGTACTGGTTGTTCTGCACAAAGAAGATCACCGGCACGTGGAAGACGGCGGCAAAGTTCAGCGCCTCGTGGAAGTCGCCCTCACTGGTCGCGCCGTCACCGCACAGGGCGACGACGACGGTGTCCTCACCTTTGAGCTTGGCGGCATGGGCCACCCCGACGGCGTGCAGCAGCTGGGTGGCCAACGGCGTGGACTGCGTCGCCACATTGTGCTCATAGGGGTCGTAACCGCTGTGCCAGGACCCGCGCAGCAGCTCCATCACCTCCACCGGATCCACCCCGCGCGCCATCACGGCCACGGTGTCCCGGTAGGTGGGGAACAGCCAGTCCCGCTCTTCCAGGCACAGGGCCGCCGCCACCTGGCAGGCCTCCTGGCCATGCGAGGAGGGATAGACGGCCATCCGGCCCTGCCGCACCAGGGCGGAGGCCTGGTCATTGACGCGCCGGCCCACGAGCAGCTGACCGTAACCGCGCAGCAGCGCGGCGGTTTCCGGCAGGTCGTAGGCCTCTTTGTAGCCGGGGTCCGGGACCAATGTGCCGTCCGCGGCGATCAGCTGGACGGGCTGCGGCGATGGGAGCATGTACTCTTCCGGCCGGATGGAGCTCTCGGTGTGTTCGCGCACGGGATGCATCCTCCTGATGTCTGCGTTGATGATTGCGTTCCGGACCGCCGCAGCCGCTAGGGACCGGACAGCCAAAGATGTTCTGTGATCCCAGTATGCGATCGGGCAACTATTCGTATCCAGTTCCAGCTGGAACTCTGGAAAGTATCAGATCAATGCATTAGTCTGGGAGACGAATTGCCACTGTGAGCTGGATTACGCTTAAATGTGATTGCGCTCAACCTACAAAGGGTGAAAAACGAATGCCGGAGCAGATCCCCGCGCCGCTGGACGATGTCGACCGCCGCATCATCGCCGAGCTCACCCGCGACGGCCGGATGTCCGTGACCGCGGTGGCCGAGAACGTGCACATCTCCCGCGCACACGCCTATTCCCGCATTTCCAGACTCACCAGCGAGGGCATCCTGACCAAGTTCACCGCGCTGGTGGACCCGATCAAGGCCGACCTGAAGTCCTCCGCCTACGTCACCCTGAAGGTGCGCCAGCACTCCTGGCGGGAGCTGCGCGAGAAGCTGCGGGCCATCCCGGAAGTCCACCACATTGCCCTGGTGGGCGGCGACTTCGACGTGATCCTGCTGGTCCGCGCCGTGGACAACGTGGATCTGCGCCGGGTCATCTTCGACCAGCTGCAGTCCATGCCCGGGGTGCTGGACACCCAGACGTTCCTGGTCTTCGAGGATATGGACGCGCGGTAGGGGCTGTCAGCTAGGGTCTTGTCATGGACATCATCCTGGTTCCCGGGTTCTGGTTGGACGCCTCGACGTGGTCGGAGGTCACTCCTCCGCTGGTCGCCGCGGGGCATCAGGTCCACCCGCTGACCCTGCCCGGCCTGGAGTCGGTGGAGGCGCCGCGGACCGGCATCGGGCTGCGCGACCACATCGACGCGGTCGTGAAGTCGATCGACGCCATTGACGGTCAGGTGATCCTCGTCGGCCATTCCGGCGGCGGCGCCATCATCCACGGTGCGGTTGACGCGCGCCCGGATCAGGTGACCCGCGCGGTCTACGTGGACAGCGGTCCACTCGCCGAGGGCGGCGCCACGGCCATCACCTGCGAGTTCTCGTCCGCCCAACTCGCCACGTGGATCGAGGCCGGCCATCAAAACGTTTCGGAGCTCGCACGCATCCGCGACGTCGAGTACGTGGACCTGCCCACCGGACACTGGCCCCAGTTCACCCGGCCGGCCGAGCTCGGC
>JBBRKU010000328.1:0-3757 GCA_038231735.1 Actinomycetales bacterium
ATCTTCGCGGCCACGTCCGGCTGCGCCGCCAGCGCCGTCTCGATCGCGGACTGCAGGGCGCCGTCGTCGGACACCACGGCCAGACCGCGCTTGTCCACCACCTCGGTGGGGGTGCCCTCGCCGGCCAGCACACCGTCCAGCACCTCGCGGGCCAGCTTGTCGTTGATCTTGCCGGAGCTGATCAGCGAGTCCAGTTCGACGACGACGGCGGCCGTGACGCCCAGGTCCACCGGATCCACGTCGGCCAGTTTGGCACGGCGGGCGATCTCGCCCATCCACCATTTACGGGCCACGGCGGCCGAGGCTCCGGCGCCGATGGTTTCCTCGATCTCGTCCATCAGGCCGGCGTTGACCACGTCGCGGAATTCCAGGTCGGTGTAGCCCCAGGCCTGCTGCAGGCGCTTGCGGCGCTCCGAGGGCGGCTCCGGTAGTTGCGAGCGCAGGGTCTCAATCCAGTCGCGGGAGGGCACCAGCGGGACCAGGTCCGGTTCCGGGAAATACCGGTAGTCATCCGCATCCGATTTGGGCCGGCCCGAGGTGGTCGTCCGGGTGTCCTCGTGCCAGTGCCGGGTCTCCTGCACAATGGACTCGCCGGAGGCCAGCACGGCGGCATGGCGCTGGATCTCGAAACGGACGGCATGTTCGACGGCGCGCAGCGAGTTCACGTTCTTCGTTTCCGAGCGCGTGCCGAACTTTTCCGCACCCTTCGGGCGCAGCGACACGTTGGCGTCGCAGCGGACGTTGCCGCGTTCCATTTTCGCGTCGGAAACTCCCAGGTTCTTCACGATTTCGCGGATGGCCGCGACATAGGCCTTGGCCAGCTCCGGCGAGCGGGCGCCCGCACCCTCGATGGGCTTGGTGACGATTTCCACCAGCGGAACGCCGGCCCGGTTGTAGTCCACCAGCGAGAAATCGGCACCCTGGATCCGGCCGCTGGCGCCGCCCATGTGGGTCAGCTTGCCGGCGTCCTCTTCCATGTGGGCGCGCTCGATCTCCACCCGGAAGACGGTGCCGTCCGCCAGCTCGACGTCCAGGTAGCCGTCGTAGGCGATCGGCTCATCGTACTGCGAGGTCTGGAAGTTCTTGGGGGTATCCGGGTAAAAATAGTTCTTCCGGGCAAAGCGGCAGGTTTCGGCGATCTTGCAGTTCAGCGCCAGGCCGATCTTGATGGAGGATTCCACCGCGGTCCTGTTGACCACCGGGAGCACACCCGGCATCCCGAGGTCCACCTCGTTGACGTTGGTGTTCGGCTCGTCACCGAAGACGTTTGGCGCGGAGGAGAACATCTTGGACTTGGTGTTCAGCTCAACGTGGACCTCGAAACCGAGGACCGGGTCGAACCTCTCCATGGCCTCCTCGAAGCTCAGGGTTGCATCCACAGACATTATTTTCCCTCCTTGGTCTCGACAAGCTCTTCCAGCGAACCAGTCAGCGCCGGGGCCTTGGCCAGGATCGGCCCGCCCCAGGATTCCTCCAGCATCGCTTCCAGCACGGCACCGACGCGGTACAACCGCGCATCCTGCCGGGCCGGGGCCAGCAGCTGGACTCCGGCGGGCAGTCCATCCTCATCGGCCAGGCCGCTGGGCAGGGACAGTCCTGGAACGCCCGCCAGGTTGGCCGGGATCGTGGCGACGTCGTTGAGGTACATCGCCAGCGGATCGTCCAGCTTCTCGCCCAGCTTGAACGCCGTCGTCGGCGCCGTCGGGGAAATCAGCACGTCCGCCAGCGCGAAAGCGGCGTCGAAGTCGCGCTGGATCAGCGTGCGGACCTTCTGCGCCGAGCCGTAGTAGGCATCGTAGTAACCGGCGCTGAGGGCATAGGTCCCCAGGATGATGCGGCGCTTGGCCTCATCGCCGAAGCCGGCCGCCCGGGTGGCGCCCATGACGCGTTCGATCGTCATCGGTCCATCCTCCGGCAGGACGCGCAGTCCATACCGGACGCCGTCGAACTTGGCCAGGTTGGAGGAGGCCTCCGAGGGCATGATCAGGTAGTAGGCACCGAGCGCGTATTTGAAGCTCGGGCAGGAGACCTCCACGATCTCCGCCCCGGCACCGCGCAGTAGCTCCAGCGACTCGCGGAAGCGGGCCTCGACGCCGGCCTGGTAGCCCTCGCCGCCGAGTTCCTTGACCACGCCGATTTTCATGCCCCTGACGTTGCCGGTCAGGGCCGCCTCGACCAGCCCGGTGGACGGGTCCGTCAGCGAGGTGGAATCGAACGGGTCGTGGCCGCCGATGACTTCGTGCAGCAGCGCGGAGTCCAGCACGGTGCGCGACACGGGGCCGATCTGGTCCAGCGAGGAGGCCAGCGCGATGGCGCCGTAGCGCGAGACGCCGCCGTAGGTGGGCTTGACGCCGACGGTTCCGGTCACCGCGCCGGGCTGGCGGATGGATCCGCCGGTGTCCGTGCCGAGGGCCAGCGGAGCCTCAAAGGCGGCGACGGCGGCCGCGGAACCACCGCCGGATCCGCCCGGAATACGGTCCAGGTCCCACGGGTTGCGCGTCGGACCGTACGCCGAGTGCTCGGTCGAGGACCCCATCGCGAATTCGTCCAGGTTGGTCTTGCCCAGGATCGGCATGCCAGCGGCGCGCAGCTTCTTGACGACGGTGGCGTCGTACGGGCTGTGCCAGCCTTCGAGGATTTTCGAGCCGGCCGTTGTGGGCTGGCCGATGGTGACAATCAGGTCCTTGACGGCGATGGGAACACCGGCCAGACGGTGCAGCTGCTCACCGTTGGCGCGGCGGGAATCCACGTCCGCGGCGACGGCGAGCGCTTCCTCCGTGTTCACGTGCAGGAACGCGTGGATGTCCGCATCCACGGCGGCAATGCGGTCCAGGTGCGCCTGCGTGACCTCGACGGCGGACACCTCCTTCGCGGCCAGCTTGTCCGCGAGTTGGGCGGCAGAGTGCTTGATCAGCTCGGTCATGAGTCCTCTTCCAGAATCGCGGGCACGCGGAAGCGGCCGTCCTCGGCATCGGGTGCACCTGCGAGCGCCTGCTCGGCGGTGAACACGTGGCCCACCACATCCTCGCGCATCACATTGGTCAACGGGATCGGGTGCGAGGTCGCCGGCACATCCGCGCTGGCCACCTCGCTGACGGACTTGATGGAATCGACAATGACGGCGAGTTCGCCGGCCATCCGGTCCAGTTCTTGGTCACTCATTTCAATGTGAGCCAGCCGCGCCAGATGCGCCACGTCGTCACGGTTGATCGCAGCCATGGATCTCCCCTGCAAAAGTTGTTTGTTTCCCACCAGTCTAGTTGCTGGCAGGCCGGCCCGTTCGCTGAGTTTCGCTGAGGTGAGGTTTCAGAGGTCCAGGCGGAAGACCAGCAGCTTGATCTGCGTCCCGGGCACCAGCCAGTCCCGCTCGGGGACACGGCGGAACCCGGTGGCCTCATACAGAGCGTGGGCGCTGTGCCAGTGCTGCCCGGTGGTCAGCGCGACGGCCCGGATGCCGTCCAGGGCCCGGGCATGGGCAAGGATGGCCTCCACGATCGCCCGACCGACCCCGCCCCGCTGCACAGCGGGGTCCACCACCAGCATCCGGAATTCCAGTTCGTCGGCGAGCGCAATATCGGCGTACTTATCGCCCGCCACCGCCAGCGTCACCGAGCCGACAATCCTGTCCTCCCGCTCGGCGACCCACACCGGTGCGGCCTCCGCCCGGTCCCCCACCCGCTGGATCTGCTGCATGTACGGGTGCGCGGCGTCGTCGAAATACCCGGCGGCAAGATAGGCCTCGCGGGTGATCCGGGCA
>JBBRKU010000329.1:0-3756 GCA_038231735.1 Actinomycetales bacterium
ATCAGGTCGGAGTCCAGGTTGAAGACCTCGCGGACGGAAACCAGTCGGTCCGGCATCAGCCGCGTCAGCTGGCCCACATCTCGTCCTTTTCTTGTCCACGTGCGATTCCTTGGGTTCCGCTGCCCGCCACAGACTCGGCCTCAATCCGGGCGATCGCCTCCGCGGCACGTTGGAGTGCGGGGAGCAGTTTCAGGCCCTTTTCCGGGGTAAGCCGCATGACGGGCGCCTGCACGGCAACACAAAGATTGGACGCGCGGTTGGTGGTGGGGACCAGCACGGCAACGCAGACCAATCCCGGCAGGAACTCCTCGTTGTCGATCGCATAACAGTCCCGGCGGACCTGCTGGAGTTCCTCCTCGATCAGATCCGGATCCGTCACTGTTTTGTCCGTATAGCGTTCAAGTGGGGCGGCCGCTAAGAGACGCTTGCGCTGGGCCGGGGTGAGCTGAGAGAGGATCATTTTTCCGCTGGCGGAGCAGTGCACAGGAACCCTGGATCCGGCCTGCAGCGTGATCCGGAGCGGTTCTGGCGTTTCGACGCGGTCCAAGTAGATCACCTCGCTGCCGGACACGGTGGTGACGTTGCAGCTTTCTCCCAGTTCCGCGACCAGGTTCCGCAGCACCGCGTGCCGTGCCCCGTGGTGGAGGTCATTGAGCAACAGGGCCTCGGCCATGCGGCGGAGTCGGACCCCGGTGCCGTAATGCCGGCCGTCGTCCTGGCGGATCAGCAGGCCGGCGCCTTCCAGCTGCTGCAGCATACGGTGCAGTGTGGGCTTTGGCGTTCCCGTTTCCTCAACCAGACCGGGCAGGGTAAAGAGCTGGTCTTTGGTGGAAATCAGTTCCAGCAGGGAGAACAACCGCAGCGTTGGCGTGTCCCCGGCCAGCTCCGCTGCTGCCTTCCCGTCCGGGCCACTGAGCCCATGTATCCCAGCCATTTCTTGTCCTCCATGTCGTGAATCCGCATCATACGATTCGTCCTGCGTTCAAATGTATTGTACTACTGTTCCAAATATTTGAAACATTCGTTGACCTTGGCGTGGTTTTGCCATAATCTCGAATGTGACCAACGAAATAGGAACGTTTCGTTCCATTTTCTATACATCTCTAGCTTATCTGGGCGAAGCCCTGGAGGAGGAGCAATCACCATGAGCCAAGCAACCGCCAATATTTCAAGCCCGGCCACGGGCGGCGCGGCAGAAGCGCCCACGGTAGATAAAGCACCGGCCAAGGCTGCGCGTGCCGCAGTCAAGGGCGTGCAGAAGATGACGCCGTCGGAGGCGTTCGTGGAGACCCTGGTCGCCAACGACGTCACCGATATTTTCGGCATCATGGGTTCGGCCTTCATGGACGCTATGGACATCTTCGCACCAGCCGGTATCCGCCTGGTCCCGGTGGTGCACGAGCAGGGCGCCGCTCACATGGCGGACGGTTACGCCCGTGCCAGCGGCCGCCACGGCGTGGTCATAGGCCAGAACGGCCCCGGCATCAGCAACTGCGTCACCGGCATCGCCGCCGCTTTCTGGGCACACAGCCCTGTGGTTATCGTGACTCCGGAAGCCGGCACCAACGGCATCGGACTCGGCGGCTTCCAGGAGGCCAAGCAGCTGCCGATGTTCCAGGAATTCACCAAATACCAGGGTCACGTGACGCACCCGGCCCGGATGGCGGAATACACCGCACGCTGCTTCGACCGGGCGATGTCGGAAAATGGTCCCACCCAGCTGAACATCCCGCGTGACTACTTCTATGGCGAGATCACCACCGAGATCCCTGAGCCGCGCCGCGTGGATCGCGGTGCCGGCGGAACCAAGAGCCTGGACGAGGCTGCCGAACTGCTGGCCACCGCCAAATTCCCGGTGATCGTCTCCGGCGGCGGCGTGGTCATGGCCGACGGCGTCGAGGAATGCAAGGCGCTTGCCGAGCGGCTGGGTGCCCCGGTCGTCAACAGCTACCAGCACAACGACTCCTTCCCTGCCAGCCACCCGCTCTGGGCCGGACCCCTTGGCTACCAGGGATCCAAGGCGGGCATGAAGCTCATCTCCCAGGCCGACGTCGTTATCGCCTTGGGGACCCGACTGGGGCCCTTCGGAACGCTGCCGCAGTACGGTGCGGCCTACTGGCCCACCGAGGCCAAGATCATCCAGGTCGATGCAGACCACACCATGCTCGGTCTGGTCAAGAAGATCAGCGTCGGCATCTGCGGCGATGCCAAGGCCGTAGCCATCGAGCTGAGCAAGCGACTGGCGGATAAGACCCTCGCCTGCGACGCCACCAAGAGCGGGCGGGCCGCGCAGATCAAGGCGGAAAAGGACAGCTGGGAGCAGGAGCTGACCGATTGGACCCATGAGAAGGATGAGTACAGCCTCGACATGATCGAGGAGCAGAAGAGCGAAGAAGGCAACTGGCTGCACCCGCGCCAGGTGCTGCGTGAGCTCGAAAAGGCGATGCCAGAAAATGTCATGATCTCCACCGACATCGGAAACATCAACTCCGTGGCCCACAGCTACCTGCGCTTCGAAAAGCCGCGCAGTTTCTTCGCTCCGATGAGCTTCGGCAACTGCGGCTATGCGCTGCCGACCATTATCGGTGCCAAGGCGGCAGCCACGGACCGTCCCGCTGTTGCCTACGCCGGCGACGGAGCCTGGGCCATGAGCATGGGTGAGGTCCTCACCGCGGTCCGGCACGACATTCCGGTCACCGCCATTGTTTTCCGCAACCGGCAGTGGGGTGCGGAGAAGAAGAACCAGGTGGAATTCTACAACCGCCGCTTCGTGGCCGGCGAGCTCGACAATGAGAACGAGAGCTTCGCCGCGATGGCCCAGACCATGGGTGCCGAGGGCATCGTCGTTGACCAGTTGGAGGAGGTTGGCCCCGCGCTTAAGCGCGCTCTTGCCGCCCAGATGAACGAGGGCAAGACCACGGTGATCGAGATCATGTGCACCGGTGAGCTGGGCGATCCTTTCCGCCGGGACGCACTTTCCAAGCCGGTCCGCCTGCTGGAGAAGTACAAGGACTACGTCTAAGTAAGTCTGTCAGCGCGCCGCATGGTCCCTTTCAGGCCATGCGGCGCGTTTTTGTTTATCTTGTGTGGAGACAGAAGCCATGAGTATTTCCGAACTTGCCCCCCGCGCCGGCAACGCGCCGCCCGCGGGTGAAACCTCCCATCCGCACCTCCGCGCGCTGGTGGCGTCGGCCAAGGCACGCGGTCCGGTACGGGTTGCGGTCGCCTATCCCTGTGATGCATCCTCGCTGGGCGCTGCCGTCCAGGCGCAGCAGGCCGGCCTGATCACGCCGGTGCTGGTCGGGCCAGCCGCCCGCATCCAGGCCGTGGCCGATGCCGAAGGGCTGGACCTTTCGCACATCGAACTGCACGACACCCCCGACAACCCCCGCGTCACGGCCGCCAGGGCCGCCGCGCTGTGCGGCGAAGGCCAGGCCGCCGTGCTGATGAAGGGCAGCCTGCACAGCGACGACCTGCTGGGCGCCGCTGTCTCTCGTGATGCCGGACTGCGCGGCTCGCGCCGCGCCAGCCATGTGTTCGTCATGGACGTTCCCGGCTACAACCGGCCGCTGCTGCTGACCGACTGCGTCGTCAACATCGCGCCCACGCTGGCTGAAAAGCGCGACATTGCACAAAACGCCATCGACCTGGCGCGTGCCATCGGCATCAAGCTGCCACATGTGGCTATTATTTCGGCGGTTGAAACCGTCAACATCGCCATGCCCAGCACGCTTGACGCCGCCGCGCTGTGCAAGA
>JBBRKU010000330.1:0-3736 GCA_038231735.1 Actinomycetales bacterium
CATGCCGTCCCCGTGGAACCCCCCGGCTCCGCCCTTGGCCTCGACGCGAATGCCGGTGACGCTGGGGGTGTTGACAATCACCGTGCCGCCGCCGCCGCCGCCGCCAGCCCCATCGCCGGACGAGAAGATGCCGCCGGGAGGGTCGCCGTCGACGCCGTTGGCGGCGATCTTGCCGGCGCCGCTCACCTTGCCCGCCAGGATGTACACCAGCCCGCCGCCCGAGCCGCCGTCGCTCTTGGTAGATAGCTCGTCGTCGCCCCCGCCGCCGCCGCCACCGAAGAAGAGGCGGGTCGCGAGACTGCTCGGCAGCGGGCGGCCGCCGAGGCCCCCGTTGGGCCGCCGCCGGTTGCCGCCCCAGGCCGCGTCTCCGGGCGCCACGGCCCTCGGGTCCTGCTTGGCGGCGGAGGCGGTGTAACCGCCTCGGCCGCCCCCCGAAGAGGTGGTCAGGGCGGCCCCGTTAGCTTGGTAGGCCGGGTCCAGCATCCAGGCCGGCTTGAAGGCGTCGCCCGTCCCCGCGCTCATCACGCCGGCCCCAGTCCACAGGGCCGGATCCCCGCCGTTGGCGCCGCCGCCGCCACCGCCATCATAGCTGTTTCCGCCGCCGCCGCCGTTGGCCGGCGCCCCGCGTCCGTAGCCCCCCGAGGTGGTACCGTTGATGTCATAGTCACTCATGTAGCCGGCGATGCTCTCGCCCTTCTCCCCGCCCACGTCGCTTGCGCCGCGGAGCGAGGTGATCGCTGCGCCGATGGTGCCGAAGACGGCACCGCCGGGGCCGAAGCGGAAGCCCTTGCCTGTGACGTCGATGGCGCCGTTGAGGATCACGCTCTGCGCGCGGAGGGCCACGACGCCGCCCTTGTCGCCGTCCCACCCCTGCGCCGCGATCGACTTCTGTGCGTCCACGGTGAGGATCTCGTACTGGGGTACACGCACCACCTGGACGTGGCCGGCGGCGAGGTAGCTGTTCTTCAGACCACCGCAGCCGCTGAGGCTGATGGTCTTGGTCGCCACGTTGACGCCCTGCACCTGGACGAACTCATAGAGGCCGGCGCCCTTCAGATCGGTGACCATGCCGTAGGTCGTGGCGCTATCGTCCTTGTTGATCACGGCCCCTTGCATCTGGATGATGAGCAGGGTGTCACCGGTGGCCAGCGCCGGCGTGTTCAGCGCCGTGAGCTGGGCCGCGGAGGCGAAGCTGATCGATGTGGCGCCCAGCGCGGCGTTGGTGTCGAGCTTGGCGTAGTGGTTGACGATGGTGTTCGCCGCGCTGATGATCACGCTCCCCTCTGGCGCCCGCCGGAGTTCCCGCTCCTGGACCGCCGGGAAAGCCAGGTCCTGCGCCGAGCAGCCAAGGAGCGCCCCGCCCAGCAGCGACAGCGCCCCGATTCGAGGACAGATTGCACGCAACAAAGCACTCATGGATTCTCCCTGATTTGTGGAGCCCCGATGGCCGGACGTCAGACTCGAAGGCAGGCACCCAGCCCAGATGCCGCCCCACCAGGCAAGGGTTCAATTGGCTTCGAAAAAAATGCCTCTTCGGGAGAATCTGTGGGTAAATTTAGTGCTCGCCTCGACGAGAGGGGCCAAGCGGCGAGCTACGATGGATACGAGATCCGCCTTTCTGCCAGCGACGGCAAATTTCGTACAACGAGGATTTGCGAACGTTCGGGGCCGTTGTCCTCGACGGGACTGATACGGTCATGGTCAGAACAGGCCAATTTTCGACCAACAGATCGTCCTTCCAGGACGGACTGCGCAGCAGGCCGTCCTATCAGCCTCTGGCATCGTGCGGCCGGTCGGTCAAGGTTCGCCGTAGGCGACGGCCGAAGGCCGCATGACCTTGACCGACTGGCCGCACGGTGCCACCGCCGCACTCCGCTGACAGGCCCTTTTCCTGTCCGAATCACCCACAAATTCACCCGTAGAACCCGAAATCAGAAGGACTGGTTCTGCATGAAGAGCACCGTCTTGCGACCGCTCTCGATGACCAGGTCCGTCTTGCCATCACCGTCATAATCGCCGGAGATCAGGTGGCTCGGGGCCGCCGTCGTGGCGATGGTGGCGCCCTGAACGAAGCCGCGTACCAGTTTTCCGCCGGCCATGTGGCAGCGGTTGAGGAATGTCACCACCCCGCCGGAGGCGGCCAACAAGATATCCAATCGCCCATCGCCGTCCACGTCGGATGCCGTCACGCCATTCACCGTGCTGCCGGCATGTAGGAGGCGGTACTGAGCGTCGGCGTTGGAGAAGTTGCCGGTGCCGCCGTTGAAGAAGATCTCCAGGACGTCGCTCTCGGAATTGGACACGGCGATGTCCGGCGCGCCGTCGCCGTCCAGATCAGTGACGCTCAGATTGTTGGAACCATGCCCGCTCGTCAGCTTGAGGTTAGGCTGGGGCACGAGGTTGAGCGGCATTATGTTGTTTTTCTGGTTGATGAAGATTTGCACGCCAGGCGTAGTCATGGAGAGGCTGGCCAGGATCACGTCGGGACGCTTGTCGCCGTTGACATCGGAGATCGCCATGCTGTAGCCGTCGGAGTCCCCTACGAAGTCGCCGTTGGTGTCGACCACCTGGACAGCCTCCAAGGTCAACGGCATGAGGCTCTTGGTCCGTAGGACGCTGAGCTTACGCGGACTGCTGCCGACCCTGAGCACCGCGTCAGGGATGCCGTCCTGGTCCATGTCCGCCACCGCCACAGTGGGGACGCCCGTGGCGTCGATCCCGTCGTTGAACTTGGTCTCGGTATCCGGCGAACTGAACTGTCCGTTGCCTAGATAGCCCAGGACGCTGACAGTGTTGTAGTTGTATCCGATGAGCAGGCGAGGCAACTGGACTCCCCCGATCGGGAAGGGGGCCGCCGCCTGCACGTTATAGCCCGGGAACGTGCTCATGCCAGTCTTCTCGAATGCCATCACGCCGGGTGCGCTGCTCTTGTTGGTGAACGTGGTGACGGAAGGCCCATAGCCGGTGGCCACTACGTCCAGCCGGCTCTTGTCGACCACGTTGGTGTTAGTCATCGCCCACGCCGCGTTCGTGCCCAGGGTGAACTTGACGACTTCGCTAAACTTGAGGTTGGCGTAGCAGTAGTACAACGACGTGACAGAGGGGCTGCCTTCGACGTTGCCTCCGGCCTGGCCGGGGTTGGTCACGGACAGATCGACCTTGCCTGCCTTGGCCCGCGGCGGTGCCTTGAGTTGGATGATATCTGGCTTGAGGTCGGAGTAGAGTACATTGGTACCGTCGATCTTGACCGTGGCCCCAGAGAGGAACAGGGAGCCGGAGATGGTCACGTCTCCGCCCGTGACCGGTACGCATGCGGGTAAGACGTCGCTGATGACCGCGCTCGGAATCATCTTCAGGTCCGGCGCTATGGTCATGTCGGCCTGCCCCCCGATGTCCATGTCCACGTCTGGCCCCATGGTACCACCACCCTTACACTGGCACAGAAACAGCAAGGCTATAGCGAGACGATCACGCATCGTTCCCTCCGGCGTCTATGGAAAGAGAGTGTGAAGAGAATATCTCCCGATCAAACCCCTAAAATTTTTCCCTCATATTCTATATACAATGGGTTTCACATGACAGTCAAGAGGTTTCCCACATAAGGTGGCAATTGCTTCATTTTCTACGAACCGACTAGGACAGACCAAACAAACTACCTCTCGACCCCAGGTAGAGCGTCGCCCACACAGGCCATCGTCCAGCAGCGACAGCCTGTCCTGGCACAGGGGGGCCGCAG
>JBBRKU010000331.1:0-3725 GCA_038231735.1 Actinomycetales bacterium
AGTCCAGGTGGTGATGGCGACGCTGATAGTGGTCTTCGATCAGGCGCACCTGGGACTGTGGGGCATCATCGTGCCGTTATGGTTCTACATCCTGGCCACCGGATTCATGTTCCCCAGCATCCAGATCCTGGGCCTGGCGCGGCACGGCGCCCAGGCCGGCACCGCCGCTTCGCTGCTCGGCGCCGCCACCTTCGGCTGTGCCGGCCTCATTTCCCCGGTCGTCGGCCTGGTGGGAGTGCAGAGTGCTACGCCCATGGGTGCCATCATGGCCGTGTGCCTCGCGCTGGCCATGGTGGCCCTCTGGCTGGTCGTGCGGCCCCGGACGGTCCCGGCGATTTGACCCGCGGGCGGCGCGACCGGCACCGGTACATCCGGAGTGACTCCAGGTTGCTAGGCTTCAGGAATGACAGGCAAACCCCTGCACCGCAACGGCCGAGGCCTTTTTGTGGGCATCCTGATCGGCGCGATCCTGGGCGCCCTGCTGGGCGGATTCGTCGGCAACCGGCTGATTGCCGCCATCATCTGCGCCGCCATTCTGGGGTCCCTGCTGTACCGTCTGAACCCCGGCCGCGAGTAGTCGCACCCTTCCTTCCTGAACCGGATCAGCCATCCTGCCGGACGTCCGGAAGTTGGTGGGTCGGATTCGCCCGGTACCCTGTTCCAGAGCTCCCCGCACGGGATAAAATCGAGTGTGGCCAAATGGCAGGATCCGGAGCCAATTCCCGCCACGTGGCAGCGCCTGGACGCTGGTATTCTGCCACTATGGTGGGATCGTTTGTGCGCCCAGACCAGCCGTGAATCTGCTTCCTTGTACGCCGCGGGCCTGTTCACCGAGGACCGTCGGCGTCCAATCGCGCAATGGTTCAATCCCGCGCTGAACGCCGCAATGCTGGTGGCCCCGGAGACGTCCCCGGAGTGGCCGGTGCAACGGTTCGGCATCTTTTATGCTCCGCCCGGAGGCGGATTCGAGCGTGTACATTCGGCGGCGCACGAGTGGCATCCCAAGTCGCCAAGGCAATCCCCCACCGAGGACGAGGCGTTCCAGTCCGCCATCGGTGAGGCGGAACGCTTCCTACAGGTGGAGATGAATTTCGTCTGAGCTCCGGTGGCCGGGTCTCCGGGCGGCCGTGCCCGGCCTTGGTCGACCACCGAAGCGATGGCCGGGTCTCCATGGGACAACATAAAGAGAGCCCCTGACCTAGCGTTTCCGCAGTTCAGAAGCTTACTGGTAGTCGATTCCGCGGCCGGTTACCGTCCGGCGAAGTCACAGAAGGCTGCCAGTGAACGCTCGAGAATAACCCAGCCGGGGAGAGATTGGAGTCAACTTCGGGAAAGGAATCGTCATGAGCGACGATGTTGGGTACGCGGGAGATCATGGGCAGCCGGCCCTGCCGGAGGACGTGGCGGCGTCGCAGGAAGTGGCTGAAGCCGCGGAGTCGGTTTCCGGCCGAATTAACTCCTTGCGCGCGGAAAACTTGGCTCGGCCGGTGGCGCACGTTTTTGGCGATGCAGGTGCCGGTGGCGGGTATCGGCCCCCTGCCGGGCAGGGGCATTTGGGGGTTGTCCGGCAAGAGGACTGGTCGCGTTCAAGTGGTGTCCCGGCAGTGGCCATACTGATGCTGGCCGGTCTGCTGGGCGGCGTCGTGGCCGCGGGTGCCTCCGTGTTTGAGAAGCCGAGTCCGGCTGCTTCCCCGGCGGGAGTTGCTCAGCCATCCACTCTCGTAGTGAACAGCAGCGACACGGCCGACACTGCTGCGGTTGCTGCAGCGAAGGCAAGCCCGAGCGTGGTGACCATTGCCGTGACATCAGGCACCTCCGGGGCCACCGGATCGGGCATCATCCTTGACACGGCGGGCCATATCCTGACGAACACACACGTGGTGACCATGGACGGACAGTCCTCCCAGCCGGTCATCGAGGTCCAGACCAGTGGCGGCGCTGTATATCCTGCCAGCATTGTCGGCACGGATCCGCTTTCGGATCTGGCCGTCATCAAAATCGACGCCCCCGGACTCGCACCTTCAGCGATGGGTGACCCATCGAAGATCAATGTCGGCGATACCGTCATCGCCATCGGGGCACCTCTTGGCCTGAGCGGAACCGTCACAACCGGTATCGTCTCCACGTTGAACCGCACGATTACAGTCCCCTCTTCAGCGCTACCCCGGCAAAGCGGCTCCCAACGGCGGGGACGCACGAGCCCCGGGAGTGTGGATCTGAACGTGATCCAGACCGATGCGGCGATCAACCCGGGGAACTCCGGCGGTGCCCTGGTGACCACCAGCGGTTCGGTCATCGGCGTCAACGTCGCCATTGCCTCAGCCGCCATTGCCTCAGCCGCCAGCGGCTCGGGCTCGGGCTCGGGCTCGGGCTCGGGCTCGGGACAGTCCGGGAGTATCGGCGTCGGATTCTCCATCCCCATCGACCCTGCCAAGGGCATCGCCGACCAGCTCATCTCGCACGGCTCCGCGAGCCACGCCCAATTCGGTGTAAGCGTAACGACGAAAGCCGCAGGCAGTTCGTCCTCCTTCAGCATCGGCGCCGAGGTCACCAATGTCGTCAGCGGCTCCGCCGCGGACAACGCCGGCATACGGAACGGGGACATCATCGTGATGTTCGGCCCCCGGGTAATTTCGGACGCGGAGTCACTGAGCGCTGCCACCAGCGAGCAACCCGCCGGGGCCAAAGTGCAGGTGACGTACCAGCGCAACGGCCAACAACACACCACCGGTACGACACTCGGGTGACGACCACAATTCCGGGAAGGTTACCCAACGGTTGGAGTGACGGCAGGAATCGCCAGGAAAATGCCTAGGCCGGGGCTGGTCCTGCCGGGCGAGCGCGCCCTGTTCAGTTCCTGGCGGAGTCAGACGCCGCTCTCGTAGGGCACCGCTTCCCCTGCTAGTGCCAGCGATGGCCTGCCTGGGCCAGGGGTTTCCCCCGGCTCGCCCGGACCCAACAACCGGTGCCGGAATCCCTCGGCCGACGGGGGCGCGGAAAAGAGAGGCGCGGCTCGAAGCCTCCGGACCGCCCTCCGCGAGCCGCTGAACTGGAGTGCCATGCACCGGGTAACCCGATACGTCGCGGCGGCCGTATTCCTGGCCGCCATGGTGGGGCTCACTGATAGCCAACCCGTCACCCCATCGGTGAGCGGGCAAGTCCCGACGGTTCGCCACGTCTTCGTCGTTGCATTGGAGACGGCCTCCTACGCACAGGCCTACGGTTCCGAATCGAAGTACCCATACCTTGCCCGGCCGTTGCGCGGTCAGGGCATCCTGCTAAGCCAGTACTATGCGACTTCGCACTACAGCCTGGGAAACTACCTGGCCATCCTGGGCGGTACAGCACCCAACACGGATACGCAGAATGACTGTCCGGACTTTCAAGGCATGAAAAATGCCGCCCGGGCACCGCTCGGTCAGGTCAGTGCCGCCAGCGGCTGCATCTACCCCGCCTGGGTTCCGTCCCTGGCCGGGCAGCTCAGTGCGAAGAACCTGACGTGGAAGGGCTATATGGACCCGGCTGCCCCAGGATCTGGCCAACGTGCGAGCGCGGACAAAATAAGTGTCGCCGTGTCAACGCCCTGGCAGCGCAGCTTTGTCAGCACATGCAACCCGTCCACCACCGGCAGCCCGCGGTCAAGGACCAAAACATCGAACTCCCGGGTCAGTGCCAGGTGTAGGCCCCTCTGGCCACCCCGTGCACTGCACACCTCGTAGTCCTCG
>JBBRKU010000332.1:0-3719 GCA_038231735.1 Actinomycetales bacterium
CGCCGGCTACATGGCCGCCGCGGTGCGCCTGGCGTTGCAGTTTGCCCCGGTGACCAGCCTCTATGTCAATGACTTCAACACACGCGCCCGGGCCACCTACGAACGCGTCGGTTTTCGCCAGGTCGGAACGTTTGCCACGGTGCTGTTCTAGTACGGCGCGTCAGTCCAGCGGCCCGGTGAGGTAGCGCTGCAGCGTCGGGCCGATCAGGGCGACGATGTCCTCGTGCGACGCCGAGGCGAGCGGTTCCAATCTGAGGACGTAGCGGCTGACCATGAGGCCGATCAGCTGGCTGGCCAGCAGGGAACCGCGCAGCCGCTTGCCGCCGCCGTCGTCGGGCAGGTCAACCAGCGCGGCCCCCACAATCCGCTTGCTCAGGACCTCGCGCAACAGGGCCGCCTGCGTCCGCGAGCTGACCGCGCCGCGGAGCAGGGCCAGCAGGGCGTCCTGGACGGGGGAGTCCCACAGTGTCAGCAGCGTCCGGAGGATCGCCGCGCCGCGCTCGGCCACGGGCACGACGACGACGTCCGCCAGCACCGCGCGCGGGTCCGCCGGCAGTTCGACGCAGGCGGCAAACAGTTCGTCCTTGTTCTGGAAATAGTGATGCACCATCGCCGCGTCCACGCCGGCGTCGCGCGCAATCTGCCGCAGGCTGGCGGCGTCGTAGCCCTGCTCGGAGAACAGTTTCCGGGCACTCGCCAGGATCAGCTCCCGGGTGCTTTCCGTGCCGCTGCGGCGGCCCCGGCGCGGCAGATGCAGGCTCATGTCTTCCTCCGCAGGGTCAGGGACGCCAGCACCAGCACCACCACCACAAAGCCGGCCGCGATCAGCACGTCCGTCCACATGGCTGAAGTCGCGTCGGTATGCTTGGCAATTTCCTGCAGGGCATCCACCGAATAGCTCAGCGGCAGCACATTGGAGATGGCCTCCAGTACGCCGTTCATCTGGTCCCGGGCCACGAACAGCCCGCAGAGCAGGATCTGTGGAATCACCACCACCGGCATGAACTGCACCGCCTGGAACTCGGTCCGGGCAAAAGCCGAGCAGAGCAGCCCCAGGGCCACACCCAGCACGGAATTCACCACCGCCACCAGAACCACCAGCCCCGGATTGCCCCTGATGTCCAGCCCGAACACCCAGTAGGCAACGCCGGTGGCCACCAGGGACTGCAGGGCGGCCATGATGGAACACGCGAGGGCGTAACCCAACCGCATGTCCGCCTGGTGGATGGGCGTGGTCAGCAGCCGCTCCAGCGTGCCGGAGGTGCGCTCCCGGAGCATCGTGATGGAGGTGACCAGGAACATCACCACAAAGGGGAAGATGGCCAGCATCATCAGGCCCGCGCGGTCGAAGGTACGCGGCACGCCCGGCGGCAGTGTCTCGTTCTGGTACAGGTAGTAGACAAACGCCAGCAGCACGGCCGGGACCACCAGGATCAGGGCGATGCTACGCGGATCGCTGCGCAGCTGCCGGAGCACGCGCACGGTGGTCGCGGCCATCATCGACGGGTTCATGGCGCACCATCCAGGGAGACGGCGCCGGACACCGGGCCTGCGGCCGTGGAGCTCCCGGCCTGGATGAGGTGCAGGAAGGCCAGTTCCAAATCATCCGAGCTGCCGCGCCGGCGCAGCTCCTCCGGCGTCAGCTGTGCCAGCAGCCTGCCTTCGCGCAGCAGCAGCAGCGAGTCGCAGTGGCTGGCCTCTTCCATAACGTGGCTGGAGATGATCAGCGTGGTGCCCGTTGCGGCCAGCGCCGCGAACTGCTCCCACAGGTCGGCGCGCAACACCGGGTCCAGTCCGACCGTCGGTTCGTCCAGGATCAGCAGCCGCGGCTTGGCCACCAGCGCACACGCCAGGGATACCCGGCTGAACTCGCCACCGGACAGGTCCCCGGCCTTGCGCCTGGCATAGTCGGCCAGCCCCACCGCCTCGATCGCCTCCCTGGCGGAAGCGCGGTTGCGGTTGTGCATCGCGCCGAAATAGCGGACGTTGTCCTCGACGCTCAGGTCCTTGTAGACACTGGGTGCCTGGGTCACGTAGCCGACCTCGTGCCGCAGTACAGGATCGCCCGCGGGCATCCCCAGCACCGTGGCGGTTCCGGCGGAGAGCCGCTGGACACCGACAATCGCGCGCATCAGTGTGGTTTTGCCGCTGCCGGAGGGGCCCAGCAGGCCCGAGATCCGGCCGGATTCGATGCTGAAATCGATCTCCCGCAGGATGTTTGTCCGTCCCCGGCGGACGTCCAGCGACCGCACCTCCACGGCGGCGTGCTGTTCCGGCGCCTGTGTCGGTGGTGCTTTCGCGTGCGGTGCGGTGTCGCCCGCAGCTGCCAGATGCGACATGGTGACCTCCCCCTCCAGAGTTAATTCATCAGCTGATGAATTCAAAGCTAGACCGTGCGGAACGGTGTGTCCAGACCCGGGGCCGGGGCACCGGCGACTGCACCTGGCCGTTGCGGCCGTCCAAGCGGTGCCTCGACGGCGTTGGTGGTCCGTTCGGAGACCCTCCCGTTTAAGGCCTGGCGGGCGTCGCTGCGGGTACGGTGCCGAAGAGTGGCAGCACGACCTCATCCACTATTTCCTTCAGATACTCCTCGCTGATGGGCCCGTCGGTGAAGATGAACCGCTGCCGGAGCATGGCGGGGCCGGCCTCTATCCGGCGTTCCGTGACCATGGCGGGGTCGCATTCACCCCGGGCGACGGCCCTGGCCACCAGCTCGCGCAGGACCTTGGTGGCGTTGCCGCGACTGTACTCCCTGACCTCGGCGGCCACGTCGGGACTCTGCAGTGTTTCCCCGAGCAGCCCGCGGATGGCCAGGCCGGCCGGGCCTTCCAGCTGCCGGACGAGCTGCTGCATTACGGTGAGGATGTCTTCACGCAGGCTGCCGGTATCCGGGACGTCAGCGTGGTTGGGCATCACATGATAGGCGGCGTCCAGAACCAGTTGCACCCGGTCCTGCCAGCGGCGGTAGAGCGAAGCCTTGCTGGCGCGGGCGCGCTCGGCCACATGTTCCATGGTCAGGGACGCGTAGCCCGTTTCGGCGATTTCGGCTAGCGTGGCCTCGAAGATAGCGGCGTCCAGGACTGCGCCGCGGCGCCGTGGGCCCTTGCGGTGGTCTCCGACCGGCGCGGGTGCCGGGGTTGCGGGGGCGCCGGTGTGCTCGGCCGTGCTGTGGGTCATGTCAGCGCTCCTCTCCGGCGGAGGTGACGCGTCCGGTGGTGCCGTCGACCGTGATGCGTTGTCCGTCCGTGAATGTACGGGTGCCGTTTCGGGTTCCCATGACCGCGGGGATGCCGTATTCGCGGGCGACGATGGCGGCGTGGGAGCCGAGTCCGCCGGTGTCCACGACGACGGCGGCCGCGCGCTGGAACAGGGGGGTCCAGGACGGGTTGGTGTAGGGGCAGACCATAATTTCGCCGCTTTGCAGTTTGCCGAAGTCGGCGGGGCCGGCGATGATGCGGACCCCGGCGGTGGCGGTGCCGCGGCTGGCGCCCGTGCCGGTGAGCAGCGCGCCGCTGTCCGGCTTACGGTCGGCGAACAGGGCATCAAGGTCCAACAGCGGAAACCGGTCGAGCTCGCGCCGTTTGGCCGCCCTGGCAAGCACGGTCCTCCGGTGACGGTCCCGGTCTTCGGCCGGCAGCGCGCCGCCGTCGTCGATCGCTGAGAGTTCCTCCAGGCGCAGGTGGAAGACGTCCGCCGCCTCATCCAGCACCCCTGCGGCC
>JBBRKU010000333.1:0-3699 GCA_038231735.1 Actinomycetales bacterium
GGTCCGATCGTCGGTGCGGGATTCCGGCTGGCGGTCGGGGACCTGCGCGGCCACGGGGACAGCGATACTACCTTCCGGACGCACGGGGATGTGGCCACGGGGGAGGACCTGCTCGCTCTCATCGCCGAGCTGGGCGGCCGGGCCGTCGCCGTCGGGAGACTCCGCGCTCGAGGGTGTCCGCATGGTTGGCGCGGACGCTGTACCGTGCCGCGTTCGCGCGGCCGTGGGATGCGGCCTTCTGGTCCCGCTTCTACGTCTCGCTGAACCGGGGGACGCGGGCACCATGGCTTGCGGAGCATGCGGCGGACATCCGGCGCAATCTGAACGAGCCGGGGCGGCTGCGTTCTTTCCGTAAGCTCGCGGTGCAGCTGGATCGCTCCGTGGTGGAACGCCGGATCGGCCAGGTCAAGGCTCCGGCCGTCATCTTTGTGGGTACGGCCGACCCGGACTACAAGGATCCGAAGGCTGAACTGGCATGGTTCCTCGGGCGGCTGAACGCCACCGGGACACTGATCGAGGAGGCTGGACACTACCCGCACTCACAGCGTCCGGACGTTGTGGTCCCGGGAACACTGGAATTCCTCGCCTCGCTGCGGTCCCAGGACGGTTCGGGCTGGGGCCAGGACCGTGGCTAGGCAGGGCCTGAGCCGCGAGGCGGTCACCGCGGCGGCGCTGGACATAGTGGACGACGGCGGATATCTCGCCTTCTCGGGGCTGACCCTCGCCGCTGTCGCGGCGCGGGCAGGCGTCGCGGTACCGAGCCTTTACAAACACATCGGATCACTGGCGGACCTGCGGCGGAGCGTTGCGGTGGCCGCGGTTTCGGAGCTGACGGCCCGCTGCTCGCGGGCCACCGTGGGACGTTCCGGGCCGGAGGCACTGTTTGCGCTCGCGTCCGCCACCCGGACGTTCGCCCGGGAGCATCCGGGCCGGTATGCCGCGGCTCAGGTGGCCGCAGATCCGGACAAACCCGCCGACGCGGAGCTGGCTGCGGCCGGCGGCGAGACCGTTGCGGTCATAGCCGATGTCCTGCACGGGTTCGGCCTGCCCCAGGAACGCAGCGTCGATGCCATCCGCGCCGTGCGGTCAGGAATTCATGGCTTTGTCCTGCTGGAAGTCTCGGGCGGCTTCGGCATGCCCGACGACATAGACACGAGCTTCGCCGTCATGATGGCCATGCTGGAGGCCGGCATCAAGGACCTACGCGCTTGAGCTGGATTTCAGGGGAAGTAGCCGGCTAGATGTGGTGGCCCCGGCTGATCTCGTCCATCTTGGAGGCGACGAAGCGGAGGCTGTCCCAACCGCGGGAGGCGGCAGCCGCGACCTGAGACTCGACGGCGACTCCGGCGCTGATCAGCACCGCCACAAAGGTGGCATCCACGACGTCGTGCCGTAGGTCGGCCAGCCAGCGCAGGCGGATTTTGGGGTATTCCGGAATCCGCTCATGGGTGGTGATCAGCTGCCCGCATCCGACGGCCAGGGCGACGGCGGCCAGTCCGGCCGCGATCAGCGCCAGCAGCGGCGCCCCGACGGCAACCAAGCCGATGGGGACGATTGCCAGGGCCAGTATGAGGAGACCGCGCAGGACGGTCAGCTTTCCGGTCAGGGCTGCCTTCTTGCGCCGGTTCTTGACCGCTTCCCGGTGCGTGTCAAAGACTTCACCGGCCTTGTTCCGCCACGTTTTGGGATCACCGAGCTCAGTCCGGACCAGCGCCTCGGCCAGCGCCAGTTCCTTCGGATGCGCCGCCCGCAGGCTCGCCACCCGGGGATCCGGGGCATCGGACCACGGCTGGTGCAGGCGGTAGTCGATGGCTACGGCGAGCTCCCGGCTACCCAGCCGGACCGCCGTGCGGGGGATCTTGGCGGGATCGGCCGGAACCATGAACGTCGGGACTGGGGCGGGGGTTTCTGAGCGGATCCCGTAGAGCGGTGATCCGTCGGGCAGCGAATATTTTTGTGTGAGGCTCATGAAGGAACTTTCAAACATTGGAGGTCAGCCGTGGCTGAGGGCGGAAGGTCCGTTAGCCGGTCACGAGCCAAGCGAAGGTTCGAAGTGACCGGGAAAAACGTGCTACTACTCTATTGTCCCTTGTGCTGTCCAATTTCTCCAATGGCCGGTTCATATTGGACATACGCAGTCGGTCCGCGGACGGCTACCGATGGATTAGGAGCTGAAGAACGGCGCCCGGAATGTGCGAGGCGAGCAAGCCAGTGGTGGCTAACGGCCCGGCGAGCACTGCCAGCTGCCATACTGACCGGCGCCGTCTGGCCCGCTGGACGAGAGCCCGGAGCGACTCGAATTCGCCCCTTATTGCGACGTTGTCCTCAGCTGGCAAAGCAGCGCGGCGCCACGTTCTCGGCTGATTGGCGGCTGCCGCTATATCAGC
Organism: Actinomycetales bacterium; assembly: GCA_038231735.1. GTDB lineage: Bacteria > Actinomycetota > Actinomycetes > Actinomycetales > Micrococcaceae > Arthrobacter_M. The sequence goes on from JBBRKU010000333.1 coordinate 2,388, forward strand.
CACTCGGTCCGACCCAAGGACCGGGGGCCGCATGTGCAGCCAGGGGATCAACTGTCCATCCGTTAGGACCGTGACCTCGGCTGGCTTTTCCCTGATCGTCAGCCTTCGTGGATTGACGACGACGACAAGTGCACGGGCATGGATGGGATCTCTGACTGCTCTGCTGAGCAGAAGGGAAGCGCGACGGGCCTCATAAGCGGCGTTCGGGATGTGACGTTGTCGTTGACCGGCGACCATGAACGTTTTTCCGGTGACCCACAGGGCCTGGGCCGCATGGTTTTTGGTATTGATCGTGAAGACACCCCCCGGACCGATCACCACGTGGTCTATATCCGAGGTCCCATTGCCGACCGGGATGGAATGGAATACAGTCCACTCCGGTCCCAGGCGAGCTAGGCAGGATGCAACGGCGAGTTCGCCCACCGCGCCTTGGTACCACGGCCAGCTGCCCGGCCCCAATGGGGAAGAACCGAAAAAGCGGCCCAAAAACGTTCGGGAACGATCGAGACGATGGAGGCGGAGCAGCTCAGTCATGACTGCCTGTCCCGGGATCCGGGCGCTGAGATGGTTATCGTGTGTCATCGGTATTTCCCTTGGCTGGCTGGTCTGATGGTCGAGGCGCTCCAGTTCTCCGACCGCCGCCCTGATGGAGGAATTCTTGGGGAACTCTTGCGCAAATCTTGAGGAAACGGGGGCCGCTCCTTGAGGTTGGCGCGGCATCGTTGTAGGCGTCGCCGCGCTTTGGCGGGTGGCTCCGTTCCAGGACCTGTCATGCAAATGGCAGGTTTTCGGGAATTGGCCGGCGGCGGATGGGCCCCGTGAGACCGGGCTTCGGGTCCGCCGCCGGCCCTCCCAACGGAGCCGCGAAAATAAGTGCCCGCCCGTGGCGGAATTGCCCTTCCGTTTGCCAGCCGTTGTGCCGCCTTTCCGGTCCCTTTCCTCCCTGCCGAAGTACCACGGGGAGTTGTCCCTTAAACAGCTATATGACACGAACGTCAGACTTAGTGACAACTGTGACTAAGATCACAACTGTAACTCTGATCACTCCTGTTATCCTGACTTCGCACCTGCATGAGCGCCCGCTCAATGGCAAGGGCAACCCCGGTGCAGCCGGGTTCTTTTAAGCCACGGGACTGTTTGGGCAGTCCGCGGGCCACCGAATAGATAGGTCTCACTCATGCTCTCTATTTTTGCAACCCTTAAAACACTCGGTTTCAGCCTGGAGCAGCGTCTGCGCAGGGAAGAAACCGGAGCCACCGCAGTGGAGTACGCGTTGCTGGTGGGGCTCATCGCGGTCGTTCTCATCGCCGGA
>JBBRKU010000334.1:0-3698 GCA_038231735.1 Actinomycetales bacterium
AATAGCAAAACCTGGCGCCACGCACTGATGGGTTGCGTGCTGGTCCTTGGTTGCCTCACCTCCTGCGGCCCGGGCCCGCAACCGGCGCCGGTTCGGGTTCCCCGGTCCGCGGCTTCGGCACCTTCTGCGTCGTCGGCGCCTTCCGCGGTCTCGGCGCCTTCAGGGTCTTTGGCACCTTCCGCGGCTTCGGCCCAGCCATCCGGTCCCCCGGCCACTCAGGTGGTGGTGATTGGTGATTCGCTCAGCACCGGCTACGGCACCAGCCCGGACCTGGCGTGGCCAAACCTGCTTGAGGCGGACACCGCCAACCAGCCCAACCCCCTGCACATCATCAACGCTTCCAAAACGGCAGCGGCTACCTCAGCACCGGCGATAACAATGAGACGTTTTCCGACCAGGTCGCCGCCACCGTCACGCCCCAAACGGACGTCGTGGTGTTCTTCGGCTCGGAAAACGACATGGGGAATCCTGACCAGGACCTCAGGCAGGGCGCCGCTGCGGCCCTGGCACAGGCCCGGGCCGCCGCACCCAAGGCAAGGATCGTCGTCGTCGGGCCCCCCAGCTACACGGACACTCCCGAACCCGAGCGGCTCAGTGTCCGCGACCAGGACCAGGCCGCAGCGGCGGAAGCCGGGGCAACCTGGGTCGACCCGATCGCCGATCAGTGGATAGTGGGCCAGGCCGACACCCTGATTGGACCCGACGGCGACCATCCGACCGAGGAAGGCCAGCGCTACCTGGAAGCCAAGATGGCGGGCATCCTGGGTGCGACCATTGCAGGAACGGCAACCGATTCAGCGGGGTAGGGAGTCTGCCCGCGGCAAGGCCAGAGCGCCCGGAATGCTAAGATTTCCATGTCTGATTGGCAGATGACGGCCGGCATGGTCCCGGCAAACCCGTAATCTTTGGCATCGAAAGGCGCCGCCGTGGAATTCCTGCTGGCGCTGAACATCGTTGACAGCCCCGTCCTTACCGTCCTGAAGGTGCTCAGCTGCGTGGGTGTGGTGCTGCTGTTGCTCCGGCGCCCGCGCCGGTGGCCGCTGATCGTGGCGGTAGCGCTGGCAGCCGGAGCCGCCGCGGCGGTGCTGACACTGCTGGTCACCGAGGTGTGGCTTAACGCGTTCGGAACGCCGCTGGCCTGGCACACCAGGGCGTGGGCCGTGGCCGTGTTCCTGGGGCTCTTTCTTGCCGGCGCCAGCTGGTGGAAATCCACCGCGTGGCGCAAGGTGGGCGCCGGCTTCGCCGCCGTCCTCTTCCTGGTCACGGCCACGGTGGGCATCAACGCCTACTACGGCCTGAACAAGACCATTGCCTCCCTGGCCGGCATCTCGCTGGAACAGCCCGTGAAGCTCAATCCGGTGGTCCCGCACGCCGCGGCCGTGAACGGGCCGCCGCTGTGGAAGACCTGGGTTCCTCCCGCAGGGATGCCGGCCCTTGGAACAACCGGGACCGCGGCGATTCCGGGCACCGAGTCCGGGTTTCACCCGCGCCCGGCCGGAATCTACCTCCCCCCGGCCGCCCAGACCGCCAATCCCCCGGCACTGCCGCTGGTGGTCATGATGATGGGGCAGCCCGGGAATCCGGACCCCCAGTACATGGCCGGAGTGCTCAACGAATACGCCGCCCAGCACAACGGACTGGCGCCCATCGTCATTGTCGCCGACCAGCTGGGCGACCCCACCGTGGACACCCTGTGCCTGGACACGGCCCTGTACGGCCACCCCGAAACGTACATCAACAAGGACGTGGTCAACTGGGCCAGCACGCACCTGAACATCATCCATGACCGCAAATACTGGACCATCGCCGGCTACTCCCACGGCGGCCAGTGCGCGATTTCCTTTGCCGCCAAGTTCCCGCAGCTCTGGGGGAACGTACTGGACATTTCCGGCGAGGAGTATCCCGGAGCCGAGCATCCCGCCGATACCCTCCACGACGTCTTCGGCGGCAAGCAGGCCGCCTACAACGCGGAAAAGCCGGTCAACATCCTGGGCCGCCACAGGTACCAGGACACGGCGGCCATCTTCACGGTCTCCGGCGACGACTACGGTTTCCTTGGCGGGGCGCAGCGTCTCAGCGCCGCGGCCACGAAGTCCGGGATGAAGACCTCCTACATCGAGATCCCCAACGCCGGCCACCTGGTCCGGGCCCTCAACGAGGGACTGCAGAAGGGGTTCGAGGTGCTGTATCCGCGGCTGGGGCTCAGCCCGCAGCCCGCTGCCGCCGGCTCCGGCGCTGCCGGCTCCGGCCCGGGCGCCGGGGGCTCCGGCGCTGCGGGCGCCGGCGCGGCCGGTATTCGAGATGGCCTCCACCCCGGTCAGTGAGGAACCGCCATTGGCGAAAGCCCGGAGCGGGATCAGGATGCTGGCCCCCATCACCGGCCCGTCGCCCTGCCGCACCGGACCGCCCCAGCGAGGTGCCCGTCGTCGTACTGCGGCAGACCGGCGACGTGACCGCCGGGCGGAAATACCAACCCTCTGAGGGACGTTGTCTCAGGCATGAGTAAATATGTTGTGGCCACCACATTCGGTGGCCCGGAGGTACTGTCCCTCCTTGACGAAGCCTTGGGCGAACCTGGTCCGGGCCAGGTTCGGATCCGGGTGCACGCCGTCGGCACCAATCACGTTGACTACATGTTCTTCTCCGGCATCATGGGCAGCGACGAATCCCGGTTGCCTATGAGGGTGGGCTCCGAGGCCGCAGGTGTTGTCGTGGCCGTCGGTCCTGACGCAGTGGGTCCGGCCGGGCCGGTCTCCATTGGGGATGAGGTGATTGCCTTTTGGGCTCCCGGGGCTTATGCCCAGGAGTTGCTGGTTCCGGCGTCCGCCGTGGTACCCAAGCCGGCGGCGCTGGAGTGGAGCCAGGCCGCGGGGCTGATGCTGACGGGGGTGACGGCCGCGCACGCCCTTGAAGCGACTGGTGTTGGCTCCGATGAAACGGTCCTGGTCCACGGGGCGTCCGGCGGCGTCGGCATTATGGCCGTTCAACTGGCCCGGCTCCGCGGTGCCACGGTGATCGCCACGGCCAGTGCGCAGCACCACGCCTTCCTGGAGGGCTTGGGCGCGGTCGCGGTGGAGTACGGTTCCGGTCTGGCGGACCGTGTCCGCACCGCGGCACCTACCGGCGTCGACGCAGCCATTGACCTGGTCGGTACCGACGAGGCAATCGACGTGTCGCTGGAACTCGTTGCGGACAAGGGCCGGATTGCCACGATCGCCGCGTTTGCCCGTGGACTGGAGGCAGGGGTTAAGGTCCTGGGAATTGCGCCGGGCGCCGATCCGGGCACGAGCATCCGCGACGCGGCCCGGATGGAGCTTGTGCGGCTGGCCGGCGAAGGCAAGGTCACCGTCGTCGTGCAGGAGACGTTTCCGCTGGCCGAGGCCGCCGACGCCCTCCGGAAACTCAGGGGCAGGCACACTCGGGGCAAAATCGTTCTCATTCCCTGACGTTTCTTGCCGCGCGCCCGGATGGGCACAACAGGCTGGACCTCGTCACGATCGAGCCCGCGTCCGTCATGATCGCCCGGAAGGAATGGCTGGCCCACTATCCGGGTCCACGCGGCGCTTCCACGTACTGGTACGGCCTGAAGTCCCCTGCCGAGCAGGCCCATGATGCCGCCACGTATGCCGCCGACATGGGTGCCTCTCCCCTTGTTTCCGTCCAACGCGGCTGACCGCGGGTACCGGGCCCTCGCTGAC
>JBBRKU010000335.1:0-3679 GCA_038231735.1 Actinomycetales bacterium
AGTGGTCTGACCGGCACCAGCAGCAGCGGCAGTAGCCTTACCGACCTGGTCGCGGCCGCCCGCGCCTCGCTTGTGACAGGAGCCAGCGTATGAGCCAGTCCATCGGTATCCCTCCCACGGCTCCCGTAGCTGCGGCTTCTTCGGTGAGAAACCAGCGCAAATCGCGCGGCGGCGGAGCCTCCGATGCGGCGTTCGGCGCAGCGTTGCGCGCGGCCGCTGGTCCGACGACGGGCGACGGCGGGACTTCGCGTGCGTCCCGGCGCAGTGACGACCCGCCGCGGCAGGCCGAGCGGAAACCGCCGACTTCCAATGCCCGCCCCGCGGCAACCTCACCGGGAAACGCTTCCGCCAGGCCGGCGAACCATGGGACTTCCGGAGCGCGGGCCGACGATGGCCCGGCGGCCGATCCTGCGGGGCAAGCCGCGGCTGGCCAAGACCGAAGCAGCACCGTCGCGGATGGCGCCGCGCTTGCAGCTGTCGGGCTGCCGGCCGGCCTCCAGACCGTGCCTTCAGTGGCCGCACATGCGGCTCAGGCCGCCAGCGGCGTCGTGGGCTCCGCCGCAGGCGCCATGACGGCCGGTGCGGATACTAGTGCGGGTGCCGGCGGACCCGGTAAGGGCCTGGCCAATAGGACGGCCTTGGGCAACGTACTGCCGGGCCAGTCTTCGCCCGCGGCGGCTGCATCTATCTTGGCCTCGGGACCGGCGGCGACCGACGCATCAGCCTCCGCTGGGCCAACAGATGCTGGCCAATCCGCCAGCCAGGACACAGGCCAGAGCACCGGCCAGAGCACTGGCCAGGACGCAATCCAGAACCTATCCCTGAGTGCCCAGGGTGCCCAGGGCGCGTCGACCGCGGCGGGCATGGCCGGTGCCGGTTCGGCGCTGGCTGGGCAGGGAACGGGATCGGCATCCGCCCCCGGTGCGACCGGCCGCGGTGGAAACCGGGCAACCGCTGGAGTCGCAACTGTTGGCTCGGCGGCTGGAACGTCCACGTCGACGGTGGGACACCCCGGAAACGTTGTTCCGGCGGCGGCGGCGGCAGCCACAATGAACGGCGCGTCCGTGGACCCTATTGCTTCGGCAACGCCTGCCGTTGTCGCTTCCCCTACGGCCCCATTGGCAACTGGCAGTGCAGCGAGTGCATCTTCGGCCGGCTCATCGGCGGCGGGCACCGCGGATGGCGCATCCGCCGTGGCATTTGCACGCGTCCAGGCGGCGGCCCAGCCCTCCGGCAACAGTGGCCAGGCACCCCCAGCGCCGGCCTCGAACGCAGCTGCGGTCCAGACCGACCCCGGAACTGGAGCCCTCAATGCCGCCGCACAGGGCGTCCAGCTGGCATCGGCGCCTGTCGTCGTGTCTAGCCCTGTCGCTGCCGCGGTGGCCAATCCGGCGAATGCCCCTGCACAGCCTCCGGCGCAGACTCCGGCGCAGACTCCGCTTACCGGGCAGATTTCAGGTCCGCTGTTTTCGCTGGCGGGGGCTAAACCGGGCGAGCACACCATGACCATCAGTGTCACCCCGGACAACCTGGGACCGGTGACACTCAGGGCCCATATCTCGGCCGGGGATATCAGGTTGGAACTGTTTGCCCCCAACGACGCCGGACGGGATGCCCTGCGGGCCATCCTGCCCGACCTCAAGCGTGACCTCGCCGGAACCGGGATGAACGCCAATCTGGACCTGGCCTCCGGCAACCAGCCTGGGAACCAGCCAGGAAGCCAGACGGGTGCCCAGAATGGGCAGAGCTCCCGCGGTACACCCTCCCAGCTCAATGCCGGCAGTCCGGACGTACGGCGTGGTCCGGCAGCCGGGACGGTCACCGGGGCCCGAAGTTCCCGGTCCGCAGATTCCACCCTTGACGTCCTCGCCTGAAAGAAGGAGCAGCACAACGTGTCAGTAGACCCCGTATCCGCTAGTGGCGGCAGCAGCCTGTATGCGACTAAGCCAACTGCTGCGCCCAAACAGGTGATGGACAGTTCCATGTTCATGTCCCTGCTGGTCACCCAGCTGCAGAACCAGGACCCCAGTTCTCCCATGGACACCAACCAGATGATCGGCCAGACCACCCAACTGTCCATGATGGCGAAACTCACCGAGATGACCACCACCAGCCAGGAGAATTTTTCCCTGCAGATGCGCACCTCGGCGGCCGCGCTGGTGGGCAAGCAAGTCACCTACACCGGGAAGGACGGCAGCACCGTTAGCGGACTGGCCAGCGCGGTTTCCTACGCCGGACCAGTCCCGCAGATCACCGTCGATGGCAAGACAGTGGCCCTCGACGCCGTCTCCGGTGTTACGGCAGCCCCGGCCGCCACCGCACCCCCAGCCAGCACACCCCCAACGACCACGCCCCCAGCCAGCACGCCGGTCTAACCCTCTCCAGCACCGCCCAGATCCCTGACCGCAAGACTTTCCCGAAAGGAAACCACAATGCTTCGTTCCCTGTACTCCGGAATCTCCGGACTCCGTGCACACCAGACCATGCTGGATGTAACCGGCAACAACATCGCCAACGTGAACACCCAGGGCTTCAAAGCGTCCTCGGTGGAATTCCAGGACACGCTCTCGCAGATGACCAAGGGCGCCTCAGCGCCGTCCGCGACGAGCGGGGGTACCAATGCTGCTCAGGTTGGCCTGGGTGTGCAGGTTGCCGGCATCGCCACCAACTTCACGCAGGGCTCCTCGCAGGCCACCGGCAAGGCCACGGACATGATGATTTCCGGCGACGGTTTCTTTGTGGTCCACCAGGGCGGCGAAACCCTCTACACCCGCGCCGGCTCGCTCGGCCAGGACGCCCAGGGCCACCTGGTGACGCCCGATGGTGCCATCCTGCAGGGCTGGCTTGCCGACGCAAACGGCAAGGTGTCCAGCGGCGGTCCGGTGGGGGACATGGTCCTCTCCTCCCAGATCTTATCTCTGCCACAAGAGACCAAGACGGCAACGGCGACCGGAAACTTGCCAGCCGACGGGTCCGGCTCGCCCCTGCTCCGTGACGTGCAGGTCTTCGACAAGCTGGGAAACGTCCGGAACGTTACATTGACCTTCACGGCTCCCGTTGCGCCTGCCACTTCCTGGAGTGTCGCCGCGAAGGATGGAAGCAATACTGGATCCGCGACGCTCTCATTCACTGACGGGAGCCAGGCCACTGACACCCCGCCCGTCCCCGCGAACACCATGGTCACGGTGAATGGTATCGACATCCACCTGGGTGCCATCACCAGCTATGCCGGCGTGAGCACGGTCACGGCCAAAGCCGACGATGGCGGCGGAGCCGGAACACTCGAGTCCTTCACCCTCTCAAAGGACGGCACCGTCGTGGGCTCCTTCAGCAACGGGACCAAGCAGGCCGTAGGCCAGATCGCCATGGCCAACTTCACCAACCCGGGCGGACTCGAAAAGGCCGGATCGTCGTCGTACCGGGCCAGCGCCAACTCCGGCGCCGCCACTCTGGGGGCCGCGGGAAGCGCCGGCATGGGCACCCTGGTGGCGGGCTCACTGGAAATGTCCAACGTGGACCTGTCGCAGGAATTCACCAACCTGATCGTGGCCCAGCGCGGATTCCAGGCCAACGCGCGCATCATCACCACCTCGGACACCGTGCTGCAGGAACTGATCGACCTGAAGCGCTAGTCCGGCGGATGCCTTAGATCCGGACCGGTGCCATGGATTCGTCCAGG
>JBBRKU010000336.1:0-3651 GCA_038231735.1 Actinomycetales bacterium
CGCCCGCGGTCTCGGCTCCCATCCCGACCGTCTCCGTCCAGCCGATTGACGGAACCGATCCTTCGGCCAATCCCGTTGGGGCCAACCCTGCGGTGACCGTCGAGCCCATTGGGGACGGAATCGGCGGTGCCAAACCCGCGGTTACCGTCGAGCCCATCGACGCGACCGCATCCGGGAGCGCCGCGGAGCCGGTCGCCGAAGCCGTGCCAGCCGTAACCGTCGAACCCCTTGTGGCAGAAGATCCAGCCGATCCGGATCCTTCCGATGCGCCGGAACCTCCTGAGGCTGTCGCAGCCGAAGCGGCGGTTCCCGCAGAAGCGACCGAGCCTGACGACCGGGAAGACGATCCGGCGAAGGAAGACGCCAGCGCCCAGGAATCCGGCGCCATCTCGGCAGAAGACACCGACACCTCTGCCATCAACGTCATCCCGCACCACAGCGCTTAGTCCCCTGTTGAGGGGACCTTAGTCCCCTGTTGAGGGGACACTTCGCGCCCATGTTTCTCGAAAACATGGGCGCGAAGTGTCACCTCAACGGATCTTCACGGCCGCGGACGGCTCGGTGTAGGCGGCGCTGACGATCCGCTCCAACTCGGCCTCCCCGGCCAGATCGTGCGGCCTGATGAGTTTGTCCTGGCCCACGTAATAGAACGCCGCGCGCACCGAATCCAGCGGCACCTCTTTGAGCCGGGCCCAGGCCAGTCGATAGATCGCGAGCTGCACGGAACGCACGCCCAGCTTGGCCGCCGTCGGTGCCTTTCCGGTTTTCCAGTCGATCAGGTCCCAGCCGCCGTCGTCATCGCGGAACACCGCGTCGATCCGGCCTCGGACCACGACGTCCCCCACCCGGGTTTCGATGGGAACCTCAATGAAGGCAGGCGTGCGCTGCGCCCAAAGGGAAGCTCTGAAAGTTTCCTGCATGGCGTCGAGCCCGTAGGCCTCGTCCACATAGCTGTCTGCCCCCGGAAGCTCGTCCAGGTCCAGCTGGCCGGTCCGGCCGAAGTACTCCTCCACCCAGGCATGGAAGGCTGTTCCCTTGCGCGCCGCCATCCCCGGCTGCTTCGGAACCGGTCTGCGCAGCTGACGTGTGACGGCCTCCGGGTCATCGCCCAGATCGACCAGCAACGAGGCGGAAATATGGGCCGGCAATTCCACCCGCAGGGAATCCGAATCCAGCCGCTGCTGGGCCAGCAGCAGAGCTGCTTCCTTGCCCCACCTGGGATTCCTCCGTTCCAGCCATCCCGCGTCCGGGCCACCGGCGTGAAGGCCGTCCGTTTCGGGGCCGGCAGTACTCAGACCATCCCGTTCCGCCCGGGCATCTCCCGCCCCGGCGGATTCACGCAGTTCCGCCAGCTCCGCCCGAACGGCCCGAGCGGAGGCCTCAAGGGCCGCACGCCGCCCGGTTGTCCTGGAAGCGGCCGCCCTGCCCCGGATGACGGGACCTTCGAGCGGATCATATGGCCACTGCGCGCTCTCCAGACCAGCCGTCAGCGGGTTATCCGCCGACGGTTCCGGGTCCGCCGCCCATTCGGCCACCGCCGCCGCCGGTACTTCCTGCTCGGCCAGGGGCAGCAGCTCGGTCATGAAGGTCGAGACACCCGCGGGCCTGGCCCGGCCGCGGCTCCATACCGAGCCCGTGCACATCAGGAAGTCTTTCGCCCGGGTGAACGCCACGTAGGCCAGCCGGCGTTCCTCCTCCTCGGCGTGGACCTTGACATCCTCGGCATAGAGCTTTTCGCTCTCCAACCAGCCCTTCTGGTCCGGCAGGGACAGATCCCACTCCGGCAGGTCATGGCGGTCGCCGCGCAGCGGCCAGGGCAGGGACGCTGCCCCCTGGGACCAGCGGTCCGCCTTCCCAGCGGGGAACGCGCCGTCGTTCAGTCCCGGAACGTAGACGACGTCCCATTCCAGGCCCTTGGAGGCGTGCACCGTCAGCAACTGCACCGCCTCGGGATTCGCTTCGAGCTGGCTCATTTCCAGCCCACCCTCCTCGGATTCCGCTGTCTCCAGCCAGCCCAGGAATGCCAGCAGGTCCACCCGCTCGGCCGCGTGCATGAAGTCCGCGGCCGCGTCCTGGAACGCATCCAGGTTCCGTCGCGCATGGTGGATGCTGGAGCCGGGCTTGGCAGCCAGCTCAATATCGAGCAACATGGTCCGTTCCACCTGGCCCAGCAGGGTTGTCAGGTCATCCCCGACGAAACTGCGCAAGTAGCGCAACTCATCCCGCAGGGCCAGCAGCCGCGCCAGACCGGCGGCTGTGAGCGTCCTCGTTAGGTGCGGCGGCCAAAAGCCGGGGCCCAGGTGGTCCAGCGCCTCGACGAGGCTGGAGCTGTCCACCAGGTCATGCTCGGCGGCGGTCCCGAGGGCGGTTTCGACGGCGGTTTCGATGGCGGTCCCGGTGGCGCCAGCCGCGCCGTCTTCGGGTGCTTCAAGGCCAGGAACCTCCTGCGCCGTTGAAGCGCGTTCACGCTGCCGCGCCAGGTAGCGGGACCAGTCCGCGAAGGCCATCAGGTCGGCCGCACCGAGCCGCCAGCGGGCACCGGTGATCAGCCGCATCAGCGAGTCGGACCGGCCCGGATCCGCCAGCACGCGCAGGGTTGCCACCAGATCCACAATCTCCGGGGTGCCCAGTAGTCCGCCGAGCCCAACGATCTCGTACGGGATGCCATGCGCTTCCAGGGCTGACTGCAGCGGCGCGAACTGTGCCCGCCGGCGGCACAGGACCGCCACCGTCGGCGGCTCCGGCTGGTCCGGCCGGCGAAAGGTTCCGCTTCCGGATCCGCCGAGGCCTCCGGCTGCCCCCCGTTGCCGGAGGATGCTCTCCGCAATGGCCTCCGCCTCCGCGGCCACGGTGGCGTAGCGCCCTAGCACGACTTCCCCGGCCCCGGCATTTTCCTTTTGGCGCAGCGAAGAAACCCGCACCGGTGAGCCAGGGTGACGGCGGGCGACGGCGGCGTTAAGCTCGCCGGACATGACGTTTGCGGCCTTCAGGATGCTGACCGAGTTCCGCCAGGCGGTGGTCAGTTCCGCCGTGCCTGCAAACGCGCCATCGGCATCCCGGAAGATCTCCGGGAAGCGGAACAGCTGACCCGCCGAGGCACCGCGGAAGCCATAGATGGACTGGTGCGGATCCCCTACCGCCGTCACCGGATGGCCGGCGCCAAAGAGCTTGGAAAAGAGCTGGAGCTGTGCGTGCGAGGTGTCCTGGAACTCGTCCAGCAGCACCACCTTGAAGCGCTGGCGCTCCAGCTCGGCCGCCTGCGGCACCTCGTCCGCTATCCGCGCCGCCAGGGCCACCAGATCACCGTAATCCAGCGCGTTGCGGCCGCGTTTGGCCTCCGCATAGCGGCCGACCATGGCGGCCACGCTGCCCCGGGTCCGCAGCACGTTGACCAGCTTGGCGGCAGCGTCCGTGGACGCCCGGTTCTTTCCCTCCAGGTACGGCATGGCGGCCAGCTGCGCCGCGTAGGCCTCCACCGCGGCCTGGACGGCGGCCGGTTCCTGCAGATGTTCGGCGCATTCCCCGGCCAGGCCCATGACCGCCTTGACGAGCGTGGATTTGGCGGCCGTGAAGTGCTCGTAGTCGCCGTCGAAGGCCTCCACCACCTGGCTGGCCAGCTGCCAGGACTGGGCGCCGCCAAGCACCACGGCA
>JBBRKU010000337.1:0-3648 GCA_038231735.1 Actinomycetales bacterium
CCCAGCGTCGTGACCATTTCCGCCTCGTCCGGCAACTCCGGCGGTACGGGTTCGGGGATCATCCTGGACACGGCCGGCCACATCCTGACCAACACTCACGTGGTGACCCTTGACGGCCAGGCGGCCAACGCCACCATCGAGGTCCGCACCAACGACGGCAAGGTATATGCGGGCAAGGTTGTCGGCACGGATCCTCTTTCGGATCTCGCTGTGATCAAGATCGACGCCCAGGGACTGGTTCCGGCCACCCTCGGTGATTCCAGCAAGGTCAATGTTGGGGATACGGTCATTGCCATCGGTGCTCCGCTGGGGCTCAGCGGCACCGTCACCGACGGCATCGTTTCCACCTTCAACCGCACCATCCAGGTATCCTCCTCCGCGGTGCCGAAGTCGCAGAGCGATTCCTCCGGCCAGGGCAATAATGGCCAGGGCAACGGCGGAAACGGCTTCAACTTCGCACCGCCGGACGGATCCAGTGGTTCCAACAGCGCGACCCAGGGGACGGTGAACCTGAACGTGATCCAGACGGATGCGGCCATCAACCCCGGTAACTCGGGCGGCGCACTGACCAACACCCAGGGTGAGATCATCGGCGTCAACGTGGCCATCGCCTCGGCCGGTTCCTCATCCTCCTCGACCAGCCAGTCCGGCAACATCGGCGTCGGCTTCTCGATTCCGATCGACAACGCCAAGCGGATTGCACAGGAGATCATCAAGAGCGGCAGCGCAACGCACGGCCAGCTGGGCGTCTCGGTGAAGCCCAAGGCTGCCGGGGCCAACGCGGATTCCACCAGCTTCTCGGTGGGCGCCGAAGTTGCCGCCGTCACGTCCGGCTCCGCAGCGGACAAGGCCGGGCTGAAGGTGGGGGATGTGATCACCAGTTTCGGCACGCGGAGCATCTCCGACGCCTCTGAGCTGACGGCCGCCGTCCGCGAGCAGGCGGCAGGGGCCACCGTCAAGGTGAGCTTCATGCGCGGCGGTCAGCAGCAGTCGGCGGACGTCACGCTGGATGCCGCCACACTCGGGTAGCGCCGAATGTAAGCACTGATTGAAAACACTGAGGGGCGGTTCCGCTAAGGAACCGCCCCTACCCGTTTGCTATGACCGGAACCCGATGCCTCCGAGTCGGTGGCGACGTCACTCGACCACCGGGTCAGGGCGCCCAGCCGCTAAACTCCATTGTGGTTAGCTTGACCGAAGAACGAAGCGGGACGAAGGGCAGCAGTGGAAAATTCAGCACTGAACATAGTCGTACTGGTAAAGCACGTACCGGACACGCAGATTGACCGGCATCTGACCGGGGCAGGCAACACGATCAGCCGCGAGGACAGCATCCTGTCCGAGCTGGACGAATACCCGTTGGAGGCCGCGCTGCAGCTGGCCGAGGAGCGCGGCGGGGCAGCTGCCGGGAACAAGGTCACCGCCGTCACCATGGGACCTGCCGGCGCCGTCGCCGCCGTGAAGAAGGCGCTGCAGATGGGCGCATATGCGGGCGTTCACCTGAGTGACGATGCGCTGGCCGGCTCGGACGCGGCGGCCACCTCGCTGGCCCTGGCCGCGCTCATCCGCCCTGTGGGCCCGGTTGATCTGGTACTGACGGGTATGGCCTCCACCGACGGGGAGACGTCGCTGGTGCCGGCGCAGCTGGCCGCCCGGCTGGAGCTGCCGCAGGTCACTTTTGCCTCCAGCCTTGAAATCAGCACCGACGGCGGTACCCACAAGGTGGTGGCCCGGCGCGACGGTGATACGCATGCCGAGACGGTGGAAGCCCTCCTGCCGGCGCTGGTGTCCGTGACCGATCAGGTCAACGAGCCGCGCTACCCGAATTTCAAGGGCATCATGGCGGCCAAGAAGAAGAAGGTCACCACGTTGGACCTGGCCGACATTGGCGTCGACGCCGCCAGCGTCGGCAGCGCCGGTTCCTGGACCGTCGTCGAATCCGCCGAGGTCCGGCCGCCGCGGACGGCCGGCACCATCATCACCGACGAAGGCGACGCCGGCATCCAGCTGGTAGATTTCCTCGCCGCCCACAAACTGCTCTAAGCCGGAAGGACCCGCAATGTCTACAGTTCTCGTTTTTGTTGACCGGACTTCCGGAGATGAATCGCACGGTGCTGCGCTTTCCCAGGCCACGCAGGAGTTGCTCACGCTGGCCCGCGCGGCCGGGGACCCCGCCGTCGTCCTGGCCGGTCCATTGACCGATGCCGTCAAGGAGGCGCTGGGGGCGCACGGCGTGGCCCGGATCTACCAGTCTGAGCAGAGCGAGCTGGCTGACTATCTGGTGGCGCCCAAGGCGGATTTCCTGGCCCAGATTGCCGCCCAGGTTTCGCCGGGCGCGGTGCTGCTGGTCAACACCGCCGAGGGCAAGGAAATAGCCGCACGGGTGGGCATCGCACTCTCCGCCGGCGTGGTCTCCGACGCGGTGGGCCTGGAGGGCGCCGCTGGGTCCGGCCTGGTGGCGGACAAATCGGTGCTGGCCGGGTCCTACATGGTCAAGGCCAGGGCGACGACGGCGACCGCCATCATCACGCTCAAGCCCAACAGCATCCACCCGGAGGAAGCCGCGCATGCTACCGTCCCCGAGGTTGAGGCCGTTGAGGTCGCTTTCGGGCCGGCCAGCCTGGGCGCGCGCATCGTGGACCGCTCCACGAAACCCGACAGCGGACGTCCGGACCTGACCGAGGCGCGCATTGTCGTTGCCGGCGGTCGGGGCGTTGATGGCAACTTTGGTCCCATCGAGGAGCTGGCCGATGCCCTCGGTGCCGCCGTCGGCGCCTCGCGCGCCGCCACCGACGCGGGCTGGATCGAGCACTCCGCCCAGGTCGGCCAGACCGGTCATACGGTATCCCCGCAGCTCTACATTTCCGCGGGCATCTCCGGCGCCATCCAGCAGAAGTCCGGCATGCAGACGGCCAAGGTGATTGTGGCCGTGAACAAGGATGCCGAGTCGCCGGTATTCGAAATTGCGGACTTCGGTGTGGTGGGGGACCTGTTCAAAGTGCTCCCCCAGGCCACCGCGGAGATCAAGCGCCGCAAGGGCTGAGCCGACCCGCTGGCCGCGAGCTTGTCGAGACCGGCCCTTGACCTCGAAGGGCTCGATCAGCGGTTGGTCGCTCGATCAGCGGTTTACGTGAGGTTCCTGGCCGCGTAGACCTTGATCGCCTCGAGCATGTACTGGACGGGGACGCCGGCCTTTTCGTAGTTCGCGGCGAAGCGCGGATCGTCGACGTACATCTGACCCAGGCCGACGTAGCGCTCGGCGTCCGGTGTCCAGTGGAAGCTCACCCACTTGTAGTGGCGGTCGACGGTGGCCTGCACCTCGTCGTCGTCGGCTGCCAGGCCCGCATCATGGCAGCGGGCCAGCTCCGCGTTGATGGCTGCCGACTCGTCCGCCATGGCCTGTTTCTGGTCCTTGGTCAGTGCGGCGTACTTGGTGTTGCTCTTGGCCACAGCATCCTTGCCCCAGCGGGCAACGGCTTCTTCCTCGTAGGGGTTCTCATCGAATCCGGTGAACATGTCCTGGGCGTTCATGGTTTCTCCTTGGTTTAATGCCCTGATAGTGGAAGCGACGGTTTCGGCCAGGCGGTTCATCCGGTCACGTTCTGCCAGCAGCCAGCCATGGTGCGCTTTCAGTGCTTCGACCTCGTC
>JBBRKU010000338.1:0-3647 GCA_038231735.1 Actinomycetales bacterium
GGGTGAGCCCGGCCTGCCTGGTGGTGGTGACCGGCCGGCCTGGAGGTGTTGCCCGGCCTGCCTGGAGGTGTTGCCCGGCCTGCCTGGAGGTGTTGCCCGGCCTGCCTGGAGGTGTTGCCCGGCCTGCCTGGAGGTGTTGCCCGGCCGCTCTGGGATTTGCCCATGTTTGAACGGGCAACCCCGGCGTTTCCACGCAACACGCCGGGCTGGGCGCCGACGGGCCGGGCAAAAGTGGTCAGATCTCAGAGCCCGCGACGGCTCCGGACTGCCGGCAGGCATCATGGGACTGTCCCGGGGCGGCCGCCGAATTTGTTAACCTAGGAACCATGACACAACCGCCGCCCGGTGCGCAGCAGTATCCGCCCGCAGTTTATGCCGCAGCCGTCCCCGGCGACCTGACCAGCGCCCCGCCTGCGTCCCTGCTGCGATGGTTCTCCTCCTGCGCAGCGGCCGGCATTCCAGTCGGAATCGTGTGGTGGTGCCTGGCACCCGGCGGCGCGTTCTACGGCTCCGGTGAGGACACCTCCACCTGGATGGGACGCGACCTGGTGCTCGGCCTGATTGGACTGGTTGCCGGCATCGTCATTGCGTGCTTCCTGGTTCCCCAGCGCAGGAGTGCGGGCGCCTATACAAAAGTTGCCGCCGCCGTCGTCGGTTCAGCCGTAGGCTCCATAGTCGCCTGGCAGCTGGGGACCCTGGCCGGCGCCCTGTGGGGAAACACCCCGGCCCACCCGGCCAGCGAGAGCGTGGCGTTCTCGCTGCGCTCCTATGGGGTGCTTGCGGTCTGGCCGGCCGCCTGCGCGGTCATCATTTTCGCGCTCACGCTGGGCAGTTTGTTACGCTCGGGTCCCTCGCACGAGCAGTGACGGCGCGGTCCGGCCGGTAAACTGGGTTGGTGACCAGCAGCCAGCTCCAGGATTCCGACCGCACCAATCCCGCGTCCCCCAACATTTCGGCCAACACTCCCGCCGGGGCGCCCGGCGTCGACTTCCGGACCGTTGACCTTCGCGGGCGGCGGCTGTCCCTTGCCGATCTCCGCCGCGCCGTCCCGCGTGCCACCTCGGCGTCCGTGGCGGATGCGGAACAGAAGGTCCAGCAGATCATCGACGACGTCCGGCAGCGCGGCTTTGCCGCCCTGGCCGCGCTGGCCGCAAGGTTCGACGGCGTCCGGCAGCGGCACCCTCGTGTCCCGGCGGCGGCGCTGGCCGAAGCCCTGGCCGAGCTTGCCCCGGAGGTCCGGGCAGCGCTGGAGGAATCCATCGCCCGAGCCCGCACCTTTGCCCAGGCCCAGCGGCCCGCCGACGTTGACGTGGCGATGGCCGACGGCGCCACCGTCAGCCAGAAATGGCTGCCCGTCGGTCGGGTGGGGCTCTACGTGCCCGGCGGCCTGGCGGTGTACCCGTCGTCGGTGGTGATGAACGTCGTTCCCGCCCTGGCCGCAGGCGTTGCCTCCATTGCGCTGGCCTCGCCGCCGCAAAAGGAATTCAACGGACTCCCGCACCCCACCATCCTGGCCGCCGCCGCGCTGCTGGGCATCGAGGAGGTCTACGCCATCGGCGGGGCCCAGGCCATCGCCGCCTTCGCCTACGGCGTCCCGGGCGGCAATGCAGCCAACCCGGCGCTGGAGCCGGTCGACGTCATCACCGGGCCCGGCAACATCTTCGTCGCCACCGCCAAACGCCTGGTCAAGGGCGCCGTCGGCATCGATTCCGTGGCCGGCACCACGGAAATCGCCATTCTTGCCGATGCCACCGCCGTCCCGGCACTGGTGGCGGCGGACCTGGTCAGCCAGGCCGAGCACGATCCGCACGCCGCCTCCGTCCTGATCACCGACTCCCCGGAACTGGCCGACGCCGTCCGCGCCGAGCTGCAGGTCCAAGGCGCCACCACCAAACACCGCGCACGAGTCGCGCAGGCCCTCTCCGGCCCGCAGTCCGGCGTCGTCCTGGTGGACGGACTGGAGCAGGCCATCGCCGCCTGTGATGCCTACGCCGCGGAGCACCTGGAAATCATGACGGCGGACGCGCCCGCCGTGGCCGCCCGGATCCGCAACGCCGGCGCCATCTTCGTGGGCAACTACAGCCCGGTCAGCCTGGGGGACTACTGCGCCGGCTCCAACCACGTACTGCCCACCGGTGGCACCGCGGCGTTCTCCTCCGGCCTGAACGTGACCACCTTCCTGCGCGCCATCCAGGTCATCAACTATGACCGGGCTGCCCTGGAGCAGGTCAGCGGGCACATCGTCGCGCTGTCCATAGCGGAGGACCTGCCGGCCCACGGGGACGCCGTCTCGATCCGGTTCCGCTGAAAGCCGGACAACCACTACATATAGTAATTACGCGCTTGTAATTCGTCCACATGTAGTCATAGACTTTACCGAGAGGGTGCACGCAATGGCCCGGCCGCAAGGCCGCCAGCGAGGTGCCCCGGATTCGGATCCGACCAGGGCGAGGAGGGTTTGGCATGTACTGTCCGTTCTGCCGCAATCCCGACTCGCGGGTCGTGGACAGCCGGGTCGCCGACGACGGCTCGGCCATCCGCCGCCGCCGGCAGTGCGCCGAGTGCGGGCGCCGCTTCACGACCGTGGAAACCACCAGCCTCTCGGTCATCAAACGCTCCGGCGTTGGCGAGCCGTTCAGCCGCAGCAAGGTCATCAATGGCGTCCGCAAAGCCTGCCAGGGCCGGCCGGTGACCGAGGATGACCTGGCACTGCTGGCGCAGGAGGTCGAAGAGGCCATCCGGGCCAGCGGCGCGGCCGAGATCGAAGCCCATGAGGTGGGCCTGGCCATTCTTGGCCCGCTTCAGAAACTGGACCAGGTAGCCTACCTTCGCTTCGCCAGCGTTTACCAGGCCTTCCAGTCACTCGAGGACTTTGAGACCTCTATCGCCCTGCTCCGCCACGAACACGACGTCGCGGCAAAAGGCACAGGCAAGGCGCGAACCGCGGACTAGGCTCCGCACAGACTCCGGTGGTGGCCAGGGAGGGGAAGCCCGGGCCACCACCGGCACCAAGAAGTACGGCTCAGCCCTACCGCCCGCCGGACACCGGAAGCACCACGCCGGTGACGTAGCCGGCATCGCCGGAAAGCAGCCATAACACGGCCGCAGCCACCTCCTCGGGCTCGGCCGCCCGGCCCAGCGGAATCGTCGGGGCCAGCCGCTCCGCCCGGTCGGGCATCCCCGCAGCCGCGTGCAATCCCGTCCTTGTACTGCCCGGCGCCACGGCGTTCACACGGATTCCCTGGCTGCCCACCTCCGCAGCCAGCCCAACGGTCAGCACATCCACCGCTCCCTTGCTGGCGGCGTAATGCACCCACGTACCCGGCGAACCGGCCTTCGTGGCGGTGGAGGAGATGTTGACGATGCTCCCGCCCGGGCCGCCCAGCGCCGTCGACATCCGCCGCTGCGCCTCCTGGCACATGAAAATCACGCCTGCCACATTGACGTCCAGCACCCGACGGACGGTGGCCTCCGGGACCTCCACCAGCGGTGCGATCAGATCACCGGTAATGCCGGCGTTGTTGACCACCGCGGTGACCGCGCCGCGTCGCCGGCGCGTCGAAAAGCCGGCGCACCTGGGAGGGATCGCTCACGTCCGCCCGCGCCGCCAGGGCCATGCCGCCATCGTCCGTTATATCCTGGACCAC
>JBBRKU010000339.1:0-3628 GCA_038231735.1 Actinomycetales bacterium
CGAAGCCGAAGGTGTAATCGGTGGCATCGAGGTCATTGTCCACCGTCTTGGGGACGCCGACGATTTTCAGCCCGGCGTCGGTCAGGCGCTTGGCGGCGGCCAGCGTTCCCTCGCCGCCGATGGCGATAATCGCCTCGATGCCCAGGCGCTCCAGATGGGCCTTGATAACGTCCGGTCCGCCGGCGCCGTCGAAAGGGTTGGTCCTGGAGGTGCCAAGGATGGTGCCGCCCTGTTTGGAGATACCGCGGACGCTCTGGCGGGGAAGATCCATGATGTCGCCCTCGACGACGCCGCGCCAGCCGTCACGGAAGCCCACAAACTCCTGGCCGTGCACCTTGATGCCCTTGAGCACGGCGCCGCGGATGACCGCGTTCAGCCCGGGGCAGTCGCCGCCGCTGGTCAGAATACCAATTTTCATCTAGCTCGGTCCTTTGGGGAGGAGTGGTCATGGGTCCGAGCACTCCGTTGAGCTCTCCTAGAGATTGTAGACGGTGATGTGACTTGGGCAACTCGGCGCCGAAGGGTGGACGTTGCCGGTGCGCCCGCCCGGCCGCCCTACAGGCGGGGACGGCGGGCGTTGCGCCCGCCCGGCCGAAGTCCAGCCGGGCGGCAACGCAGCTACCTGCGGCGGAGCATGGCCTGCAGGGCGATGCTGCCGTCCTGGGCCGGGAGCAGCAACCACAGCACCAGATAGACGCCCAGAGCGGGGCCCGGCAGCAGGCCGAAGAGCAAGAATCCTATCCGGACCCAGGCGACATCCAGATGGAAACTCTCGGCCAGGCCGCCGCATACCCCGCCCAGCCATTTGTCCGGCCCGCGCCGCAGCGGGATCTTGCGAAGGCTGTCAAAAAACGTATCCATGGCGTCCAGTCTTCCTTACTTCCGTCGGGTTGCGGCGCTGGCGACTCCGCCGATGACCATGGCGAAGCCGGCACCCAGCAGCAGCCAGATCGCCACCTGGGCAGGGTCCAACTGGATCGAGGCCTGGCGGGCGATGATGATCAGCACCCCCAGGACCGCCACGATCAGCCCCCAGACCACCGTCCCGATCCGGACGGGCCGGGATTCTTCGGCGTCGGCATCCGGGTTCCAGCCGTCGCGGGGGCCCTGGGGATCCTCACCGAAGATCTTCTCAGTCGGATTGTTGCTCATTTCGTGTTCCCGCTTCCGCTAACTGTGACGTTGACATGCCCGGCCGCCCCGCGCAGCGCCAGGACGATCCGGTGGCCCGGCGCGCTCTGGTTCAGCGAGATGGTGGAGTTCCCCACGGCCGCGGCCGACGTGTTCTGGCCATCCACACTGATCTGGGCCGCCGCCAATTGGCTCTGGATGGTGACCGGGATGTTGGCTGGCAGCGTGACGTCCACCTCGGCCGCCGCGAGACTGACGGGTACGACGACGTCCTGGGTCAGGGGGGCGGAGCCGGCCAGACCCGTGAGGCTGATGTCGCCGCGGCCCATGGCGATGGAGAAGCCGTCCTGCGCGGAGCTGATGCTGGCCGGGGACCATGCTTCGTTCCGCGCCAGCGCCCACGAGGTGGTGTTGGGAACCAGGCTCAGCGTGCCGGCCACAAGGAGGGCAACGATGGCGAAGAATCCCATCCCGCCGGACGTGCGGCCGCGCAGGCCCGAAACCACAATGCCGATGCCGAGCGTGATGGCACCGGCCGCCCATGCTGTCGCTGCCGCGTAGCTGCCGAGGGAAAGCATGCCCGCGGTGTTCAGCAGCAGCACGGCGGCCGCCACCAGGATCGCCACGCCGGTGGAAACCGCGACGGCGGCCGAGCCGGGATGGTTATTGCGCCGCGTGACCGTGCGGCCGTGGTCAGCGTTGGGGGCATAGTCAGCGTTGGGACCAAGCGGACCTGCAGGACCCAGGGGAACCGTAGGACTCAGGGTGCCACCGGAGCCAAGAGGAGCGCCGGCTCCAAGAGGCCCCTCGGGTCCCAGCTTGCGGTCAATCCGCTCGTTTATACCGGCAGAAAAATTCTGCGGCGTTCCGGGGTAAGCGCTCCACGGACCGGACTGGGCCGGCCGGTAAGGCTGCGGACCGGCGGCCCACCCGTCCCTCCTGTTCTGCCGACTCTCGCGGTTTCCCGGACGCCGGGTCTTGTCGCGATTGAGCGCCCAGATGACCACGGCAACCACCGCGGCAACCCAGAAGATCGGCCACGGGAACCAGCCGTCGCCGGCCCGGAAGTCCAGCCCTCGGCCCGGGCCCACCAGGCCCAACAGAGTGAAGATAGCGGCGCCTGTCATGCCGCTGCTCCAGTGCCTGCGGCCGACCTCCTCCACATGAATGCGGCCATCCGGTTCGGGCAGCAGCGCCCAAGCAACACCGTAGGCCAGCACACCGACGCCGAAGAACAGGGCCAGCAGGACCACCACGCCTCGGACAATGACGGGATCAATACCGAGTCTCTCGGCGATCCCGCTGGCCACCCCGCCGATCCAGCGGTCCCGACCCCGTCGAATCCCGAGGTTTCGGATCCAGTCGAAGAATCCGGTTCCGGGACGTGCTGGCGGTACCGGACCGGGGTACGGCGGCGGGACCGAGGTTCCGCCGGCGTAAGGTCCGGCGGCCGGCCCGGGATAAGGTCCAGAAAATGGTCCCGGATACGGGCCGGAATTGGGCCCCGGATACGGTCCCTGCTGCGGACCGGTGCTCGGGTCCGAAGCCGGGTGGCCAGCAGCCGGATGCCCGCCAGGTTGTGCCCCGGGGACCGCGCCGGAAGCCGGAGCCGCGCCGGATGCCGGAGCCGCACCGGAAGCCGGAGCCCCGTCGTCGTGCTGTCCCGATTCGGGAACCTGGGGTTCCTCAGAGTCATCATTAGTGTTCATGCTTCGATCCTGCCTGCCGCCGGTCCGCACGGACATCGGGGGTTACCCTGAAACTACCCTGAACCGACCCCGGGGACCGTTCGGGGATCGCTATTCCGTGCTTGGATTGACACATGGCCCCTCCGCTGACCCGCACGCCCGACCGCATCATTGCAGGTGTCTGCGCCGGTCTGGCGGAGCACCTGAACGTCAGTGTCGGGCTGGTCCGGGCGGTCATGGTGGGGGCAAGTTTCTTTTTCGGCGCGGGGCTGATCTTCTACGCCTGGCTGTGGATCCTGGTTCCGGTAGCGGGTGAGGCCACGTCCCGCATGGGCCTGTCCGACGACGGCGGTCCCGGGCGCGGCGGGCCGGGTAGGGGCAGGGCCGGCCGGGGCGTCCCTGCATGGCACCGCCAGCCGGATAGTGGGCTCACCGTCCCGGACGGCTCAACCTGGCAGCGTCCGATCCAGACGTCGCCCGGCTTGGCAGGTCCGGGCGGTCCCGGTTTCACGGGCGGTGCCGGTTCCTATGGTGGAGGGGATGTCCACCCCGGAAGCACTCGCGGCCATGGAACAAGCCCCGCCGCCCGAAGCAGATTCCCGCTCGGTCCGGATGCCGCGGGCGCAGCGGGCGGGGGTGAACGTCCCGGCGCGAGCGCGGGCGCACGCCGCAGGGCCGCCGTCGGCGCCAGGGATATTCTGCTTGGCGCCGGCCTGGTGATTGCCGCGGCCCTCTTGCTGGCCCAGCAATCAGGCGTCAATCTCCCGCTCGGAACCCTCATTCCGCTCGGCGTCATCGCTGCCGGGGCC
>JBBRKU010000340.1:0-3624 GCA_038231735.1 Actinomycetales bacterium
GCTGGGTCCGCGACGGCGAGGGCGAGCACCTGCCCGCTAACATCACCGACAACCGCCCCGGCATCTGGATCTCCTACGTTGCCGTCGCCGAGGTGGAGCGGGACCTGCGGAACCTGGTGCACATGGCCAAACACCGGCTGGTGGCCCTGAGCGAATTCCCGTTCGAGGAGCTCAAGATCGGCGGCGGGCCGGCCCCCATCCGGGTAGACGAGGGCTGGCTGCTGATCCACCACGGCGTCTCCGGGGAAATGGCGAAGTCCGACTTTGCGCAGCAGCAGAAGGTCAATTATGCCGCCGCCGCGATGATCCTCGACGCGGACGACCCCTCCAAAGTGATCGCCCGCAGCGACAAGCCGCTGCTGGCACCGGAGACCGAGGACGAGGTCTCCGGGATCGTGCCCAACGTCGTCTTCCCGACCGCCATCGAAGAGGTCAACGGCCAGCTGTTCGTCTTCTACGGCATGGCCGACTCCAAAATCGGAGTCGCCAAGCTGGACCGCATCTGACCCACCCCGAACCCGCTGGTCGAGCTTGAAACGGGGTGGTCGAGCCTGTCAGACCACCCCGTCCGGCCCGTTGGTTCCCCGCTGGTCGTCGCTCAGGCCGGGAACCGGAATCCATCCGGCAGCAATGGCGACCTTAGCGGCGTCAAGGGCGCCATTGCTGTCGGATCGATGCTGCTGGTGGGGACGGGCACGGCCACCGCCGCGCCTCCCGCGCCGCAGGCGACGGCCGCACCCCCGGCCAGCAGCGCCGTCGTCGTCCGCCCCGCTGACCAACCTGGCGCACCTGAACTTCCTGCTGGACACCGTCCCGCTGAAGCCTATGGACGGGCACTCCACCTACCCCCTGAGTAGCCCGGGGCCGACTTAGTACATGGCAACCTTTGCTGGCGCATGGACCGGGACAGCAATTGCGCAACGGGCCCGCTGCGCAATTGCCCTGGGGCCATGTAACCGTCATCCTGGACAAACTCGACGACCCGCGGCTCAGGGTATGGGTTGCGACCTGAGGTATCGGCACAGGCCGGGGATGGCGAACGCGACTTTGCCGTGCCCTGCCGATTCGATCAGTCCTGCGGCCAGGAGCCTGGTCCGGTAGTTGGCGACGAGGTTTGTCTTGGCGCCGCCGAGTCGTTGCCCGATGTCGCCGGCGGCCGACGGGCCGTCGTCTTCTGCCATGGCACGCAGGAATTCCATGTCCTTGGGTGAGGCTGTGGAGAGGGCAGCTTCGATCACGGTGCGTGCGTTGCGCCGGTTTGCGGCTTCAATTGCCCTGCCGACCTGCGCCGCCTCGAGCGTTCCCTCGTTGTTTTCTGCCTCCCGCCATAGGAAGTAGCCGACCAGCTGGATGAGGAACGGATACCCTCCGGTCGCTTCGGCCGCCTGGCGGACCAGGGCCGGAGCGATATTGAAACCCGCCACGGCGAACGTCTCGGCGAACGAGGTCTCCACATCACGGACTCCGGCTGCATGCAGGTCGATCTTGTCGGCGCGGCGGAGAAAGGTCGCCACGCCCTCGTTGAGCAGGTCCGATACCACTGCCGGCAGTCCCGCGAAGACAAGTCCGGTGGGAAGCCGGTCCTGGATGAAGTGCTGGACGCTAGCGGCCAGCCGGGCCAGTCCGGCATGGTCAGCCGCGTGGATTTCGTCCACCGTGATGACCAGCCCCGCCGCGCAGGCGTCGAGGAGTCGGAGAAGTTCTTCGGCGATGCTCCGCCATGCGACCTGGCGTTCGGGCGGGAGCTGTGTCGTGAGGCTGAAGCCGGCCGCGGAGATCGCGGTGATGCGGCGGCCCTGCGGTCCGGTTCCGAGTTCTTCGGTGAGTTGGCGCATGGATTCGCCGATCCTGCCCATGAAACCGTCGGTTGCTGTTTCGGAGATCACGGCCCATCCTCGTTCCCTGGCCATGTCGTGGGCGGCACCGAGCATGACTGTCTTACCTCTGCCACGGGCACCGGTAAAGACGGTCAGCAGTCCGGGCGCTCCAGGCCAAGGGTCAGGCCGTAGTCAAACTCGTCAAGAAGGCCTGCGCGGCCGATGATTTCCGGCGGCGTAGCGCCGGCCGAGGGGCGGAACGGGTTCTCCATAGGGCAAGTCCTTGTGAGTCCATGTGTATCTTGTGAGTTTTATGAGTTGGCGCACGCCTACCTTCCTTGCCCCGATGCCGGATAATCGACGCTTTCGCACTCGCAAGTTTTCCCAAATTCAAGCCTGATACACCTGTCAGCCGCGGTTCTATGTTGCCTGGGTCCATGGCACCGTCAAACGTCCAGCCCACAACGTCACCGTCGGAATTCCTGCCGCTGGCGGCCCAGCCCTTCGACCTCGATTTCCAGCACGTCGCCGGCCTTCAGGTACGGGAAGCGTCCGGAGAGGGCGACGCCCTCGGGTGTGCCGGTGCAGATAAGGTCGCCCGGCTCCAGCACCAGGTACTGGCTGAGGTCCCAGACCAGGGTCTCTACGTCGAAAACCATGCCCGCCGTCGAGGAATCCTGGCGGGGTTCGCCGTTGACCCAGCTGCGCAGTCGCAGATTGCGGGCGTCAACTTCGTCGGCGGTCACCAGAAAGGGTCCGGTGGGGCAGAAGCCGGCGGCACTCTTACCCTTGGACCATTGGCCGCCGGAGACGTTGAGCTGGAAGTCACGTTCGGAGAGATCGTTCACGGTCACATAGCCCGCGATGTGGTCCCGGGCGGCTTCCTTGGACTCGAGGTAGGACGCCCTCTTCCCGATGACCACTCCGAGTTCCACTTCCCAGTCGGTCTTGGTTGACCCGCGTGGAATGGTGACGGCGTCATCCGGCCCGGACACCGTATTCGGCGTCTTGAGGAAGATGATGGGCTGCTCCGGAGGCTGGGAGCCGGACTCGGCGGCGTGGGCCGCGTAGTTCTGGCCGATGCAGATGACGGCGGACGGCCGGGCGATGGGAGCGCCGTAGCGGATCCCCGCTGCCGGAATTTCCGCCAGCTCGCCGCCGGCCAGGGCGGCAGCGGCCCTCGCCGGGCCCCCGCTGCTGAGGAAGGCGCCGTCGATGTCCGCGGTCAGGTGCTGGAGCGAAAACAGGCGCTCCTGATGGACCAGGACGGGCACTTCGGCGCCGGGGGCTCCGATACGGGCGAATCTCATGGACGGTTTCCTTTGCTCGTTGTCCGGCAGGGCTGGTGGAGGAGGGCGTAAACGTCGCATCAGTATGGCACGACTCTCCAGTGGGGGAGAGGGGTTGGCTGCAGGTTACGGGAGCACATTGCACGCCATATGGGATACCAAAAAGAGCGTCCTGGAGTGTCCCGCCAGCTAAAACGACGTTGCCTAAACTCTGCCACTAGTGGATGATCCCGGCAAACATTCCACCAATCGTAAGAAAAAGTCCACTCTATGAAAACTTTTCCCAAATTGTGGTTGACAGTGACGCACGCCACGTCCTACTCTGAGTTTTGGGATCCCAAATTATTACCTCACCGTCGAGGCCGACGGCACCCGTTCTCCGAGCTGCCCGTCCATGCAAAGGATTACTCCAATGACTACCAACGAACCCACCGTCCAGATCGAGGCCGAAAGGCCGCCCACCGAGGCACCCCTGCTGAGGAGCAAGCCCACGAAGGTGCGCTGGAAGCTCTTCGTAC
>JBBRKU010000341.1:0-3606 GCA_038231735.1 Actinomycetales bacterium
ACGACCGAACCCGCCCAGCGGACTGGTACGAATCGCTGATGAAGGCCTATGTGATCGACGCGATTTCCGGTGACTTCTACCAGTCGATCAGCGAGTTCCTGGACCCGGCGAACCGCCAGGTGATCAACCAGGTCCGGGCCAGCGACGAGACCAATGCCCTGCTGCGGGACCGGTTGAAGAAGATGCTGGCCGATGATCCGCGGCTGGCGTCCCGGCTGGCGCTGTGGGGCCGCCGGCTGGTGGGGGAGGCGTTGACCCAGGCGCAGCGCGTGGGGATTGAGCATGCGTTCCTGATGGGACTGGTCGCCGGCGAAGAATCACCGGTGGGCCGCGGTGAGGTGGTCACGATGATGGCGCAGCTGACCAAGAACCATTCGCGCCGGATGAGCCAGCTCGGCCTGACGGCTTAGGTTCCGGCCGTGCCCGCCCTGCAGGCGATTTCAGCCACCGTCAGGAAGTCCCTGCGGCTGGACTTTTCGCAGTCGGACCCAGTGGTGGCGGCACGCAACGCCGTCGGCGTGGCGATTCCGCTGGTCATCGGTATCCTGACCGGCAACATAGGCGTCGGCGTTTTTGGTGCCGTGGGGGCCATGTTCGCGGCGTTCGCGGACCGGCCCGGCAGCTACCGGCGCCGGCTGGCCCGGATGAGTGTCACCTCCTTCGCCGCCGGCCTGGGCGGCGGCCTGACCGTGCTGTGCGCGCATTCGGTGCCGCTCTCCCTGCTTCTGGTCGCGGTTTTCGCCTTCAGCACCGGGATGCTGCTCTCCCTTGGGGCCACCGTGGCCCAGATCGGTACGGCCGGGACCGCAGTGGCCCTTGTGCTCAACCGGTTTCCGCAGGCCCCTGCCCAGGCACTGGGCATTGCCGCCCTGATTGCGGCGGCGGGCCTGGTGCAGAGCCTGCTGGCGGTGGCTGGCTGGCCGCTGCGCCGGCATGCGCCGGAGCGCCAGGTCCTGGCCAGCCTCTACACGGGCCTGGCAGCCCGCACCCGCTCGGGGCAGCCCAAACGGATGGCGCCCGGGGCGGCTGCCGTGCTGGACCGTGCGCGGGACACCATCACCGGATTCGGCCACGGACACGGGCCCAGCATGCAGTCCTACCGCGCGCTGCTGGACGAGGCGGAGCGGATCCGGCTCGAAGTCATCGCGCTGGCCTACTGCATCGACCGGTTTGAACACGCGGGCAAGCAGGAGGCCGCCGACGCGGTGGAGGGCCTGCTGCTGGCCGCCGGAACAGTGCTCGACGACGTCGCCGCGGCGCTGCGCTCCGGCCACCGGTTCGACGCAGCCGGCCTGGACTCGCTGCAGGCGGCGCTGGCCCCGATGGAAGAGGTTCTCGGGAAACTGCCGGATTCCCCAACGGGCCGCTTTGCCACCCTGCACGGCCGGGCGCTGAGCGGCCAGCTGCGCGCCTGCGGCCGGATTGTCACCCCGGGCGCGCTGGAGGGGAGGATCGTGGAGGAGGACGCCCAGGTAGGCAGGGCGCGGGTCGCGCTGCAGGCCCCGTGGGACACGATCCGGGCCAATCTCAACGCGAACTCGGCCATTGCCCGGCACGCCATCCGGCTGGCCATCCTGGTGACCGGGACGGATGCGCTGGCCCGGCTGCTACCCGGCGGGGACCGCGGCTACTGGATTTCCCTGATGGTGCTCATCCTGCTCCGGCCGGACTTCGCGGACACCCTGAACCGGACCACAGCGCGCCTACTGGGCACCCTGGTGGGCCTGGGAATCGGGACGGCGGCAACCTTCCTGCTGGCCCCGGGCGGAAATTACGCGCTGATTGCGCTGGTGTTCGTCTTTGTCTTCGCCGTCCGCGCGTCCGGTGCTCCCAATGCCTTGTTTATGGGCATCTGGACAGCCGCCTACATCGTTGCGCTGCTGGACCTGGCCGGGATTCCCGCCTTCGACGTGGTCCTGCCCCGTCTGATCGACACCGCGCTGGCCGGCGCGCTGGTGGTGGCGGCAACGCTGGTCTGGCCCGCGTGGGAGCGCAACTACCTGCCGGCGCGGATCGCGGAGCTGCTGGCAGCCTACCGCCGCTACCTGCTGGCCGTCACGGACCCGCAGTCCGACGACGGCCGGATCGACGCGGCCCGCACCGGGGCCCGGCTGTCCCGGTCCAACGCGCAGGCGTCGCTGGACAGAACACAGGCCGAACCGGTGGCGGGCGATGACGTCCTGCGCGCCGGGGAGGGAGTCCTGGTCCAGAGCCACCAGCTGATCCAGGCTGCCATGGTGATCGATGCCGCACGGCTTTCGCTGCGCCAGGAGCGGCAGCCGGTCACCGGGATGCTCGAGGCTTTGGCGCCGTTTGTCGCGGAGGCGTCGGCGAGCCTGCGGGCCTGCGAGCATGCGGCCGCAGCTTCCTCCCGTCCGCTGCGCGCCAGGACGCTGCGCGCCTCCTACGCGGAGCTAAAGCTGGCCATCGAGCGGTCCCCGGAGCTCCCGCGGACCGTCATGCCGAGCATTCTGGATGCCGCGGACCGCATTGCCAACAGCGTGGACACCATGGTGCATCTGCTCAAGGAGCAGACCAAACCGGCGGCGTCCCCGCGGGGAACGGTAGTCCCCGGCGGTAAGCGCCGTTAAGGGAGCGTCAAGGACTGGCCTTCCAGCGTCAGAAGAGTGTCAAAGAGACACTCGCCCGACCAGTTCGGGCGTCTAATCATAGTGAGGCACAGCCGGAAGGAGGAGCCATGCCGCTATCTGGCGAGCTTTCGCCCCGGGAGGGGAGTTCCGACTTCATTGCCGTGGACGACGGCGGTTTCTTTGAGTACCAGCCATCCGCCACCGCCGTCGAACAGCGATCCGAATACCCCGCGGAAAGCGAATGCATCGTGGACCGGCAGGGCAACAACTACACGCTGGGGCCAGCGGGCGACGGCCGTCTTGGCCTGCGCCCGTCCCTGGGGCTGGTCGACTTTCCCTGGCTCCGGCGCGCCTGGCGACAGGTCCAGGCCGAGCACCCGGACCAATACCCGCTCTTCCGGCGGCTGCCCGAATCCGACGATCTCTTTCTGCGGATGCTCTTTGAGGTTCTTCAAGCGAATGCCGGGGGAGGCGCCGGCTGGCGGTTGCTCCTGGAGGCGCAGGACATGAGTTGTGGATCGCTGGGGGAAGTCGGCCGTGCCCTGGCCCATGCGAAGAACCCGGCGGCGGCCGTCGTCGCCGACCCCTTTGGCCACCGTTACCAGCCCCAACCCCGCCAACGCCGGCGGTTGGGAATTCACACCGGCACGTATCTGGTGTTCGTCGAGCCGTGAAGCCGGCCCAGTCTGGCTCTCAGCTACTTGTCCCTATTCTTACCCGCATCGCCCTTTCCCGCAGCGTTCATAACCGTGGACGCAACAGACCGCGGGACCAGTGCGCGCAGCCGGTGCCGGGCCGGTTCCTCGACGTACCTGAACAGCAGATGGGTGGCCAGGGCAATACCGGCCAGGCACGCCGCCGCGAGCAGGTTCGTTGCCAGCGGCCCGGCGCCATCCAGCCAGTCCCTGTTCAGCCAGTAGAAGAGGTAGACAAAGAACATGTGGACCAGGTAGAGGCTGTAGGAGCTGCGCCCGCCATACTGCAGCCAGCGCGCGGACAACGCCGAGCGGACCCG
>JBBRKU010000342.1:0-3600 GCA_038231735.1 Actinomycetales bacterium
CGCGCGGGGCGATGGCCTGCTTGGTCTCGACGTCGACAATCAGCTTGTCGAAGTCAGTGCGCTGCTCAACACGGGTAGCTTCCACGCGGAAAGTAACCTTCAGCACCGGCGAGTAGATGGAGTCAACCGGGATGCGGCCGATCTCCTGGTCACCAGACTTGTTCTGGGCAGCGGATACATAGCCGCGGCCGCGCTCAATGGTCAGTTCAAGCTCGAACTTGCCCTTCGAGTTCAGGGTTGCGATGTGCAGGTCCGGGTTGTGGAACTCGACGCCGGCCGGCGGTGCAATGTCGGCGGCCGTGACGACGCCCGGGCCCTGCTTGCGCAGGTAGGCAACGACAGGCTCGTCGTGCTCCGAGGAAACCGACAGGCTCTTGATGTTCAGGATGATCTCGGTGACATCTTCCTTGACACCGGGAACCGTGGTGAACTCGTGCAGCACGCCATCGATCCGGATGCTGGTAACAGCGGCGCCGGGGATGGAGGACAGCAGGGTACGGCGGAGGGAGTTTCCCAGAGTGTATCCGAAACCGGGCTCCAGCGGTTCAATGACGAAACGGGAGCGGTTTTCTGAAACTACTTCTTCAGAGAGGGTTGGGCGCTGTGCAATGAGCACTTGGGTTTCCTTTCAGCGAGCATCCGCTATATGACGCAACACAGGTGGTGGAAAGAACGGTCTAAGACTTAACGCCCGTCGAGTCGGCCCGCCCCGCGGTCCGAATCCGGACCGGATGGGGCGAGCCAACTCGGGCATTGCGCTTAGACGCGGCGGCGCTTCGGCGGACGGCAGCCGTTGTGGGCGCTGGGGGTGACATCCTGGATGGAGCCAACCTCAAGTCCGGCAGCCTGCAGCGAACGGATAGCGGTCTCGCGTCCGGAACCCGGACCCTTCACGAAAACGTCGACCTTGCGCAGGCCGTGCTCCTGGGCGCGCTTGGCAGCGGCTTCGGCAGCCATCTGCGCGGCGAACGGAGTCGACTTGCGCGAACCCTTGAATCCGACCTCACCGGCGGAAGCCCAGGAGATGACGGCGCCATTGGGGTCCGTGATGGACACAATGGTGTTGTTAAAGGTGCTCTTGATGTGCGCCTGGCCAAGCGCAATATTCTTTTTATCTTTCTTGCGCGGCTTGCGAACCGCACCGCGAGTCTTCGGGGGCATTTTTTCTCCTACAGAAAGTTTATTGGGGGAAAACCGGCGCTATCAGCGTCCGGCCTTCTTCTTGCCGGCAACGGTGCGCTTCGGGCCCTTGCGGGTACGGGCGTTCGTCTTCGTGCGCTGGCCGTGTACGGGCATGCCGCGGCGGTGGCGGATACCCTGGTAGCTGCCGATTTCGACCTTGCGGCGGATGTCGGCGGCTACCTCGCGGCGGAGGTCACCCTCAACCTTGTAGTTGCCCTCGATGTAGTCACGCAGCTGAACCATTTCAGCGTCGGACAGGTCCTTCACGCGGACATCCGGGGAAATGCCGGTGTCTGCCAGGGTCTTGTGAGCACGGGTCTTGCCCACGCCGTAGATGTATGTAAGCGCTACTTCCAGCCGCTTTTCGCGGGGAAGGTCTACGCCAGCGAGACGTGCCATAGTGGCTGTACTCCTTGTGTAAACCGGAGGTCGTAGGCAGTACACCCACACGTGCCGTGTGGCCCCGGCCTCCGACCGGGGGTACGCTGGCTGCTTTCGGATCATTCCGAAGCCCGGCGGATGAATCCACCAGGCACAGACCAGCTTGTGCTGCCTTTTTTTACTTACGTGGTAAGCAGTTGTCAGGGTTTCCCGGTAAGGGAATTAGCCCTGGCGCTGCTTGTGGCGCGGGTTCTCGCAGATCACCATGACTCGCCCGTTACGGCGAATCACCTTGCACTTCTCGCAGATCTGCTTGACGCTCGGCTTGACCTTCATGGCATTCCTTTGCGTGTTTTGCAGTTTCGGTTACTTGTAGCGGTAGACAATACGACCACGTGTGAGGTCGTAAGGGCTCAGCTCCACCACTACTCGGTCCTCAGGGAGGATACGAATATAGTGCTGGCGCATTTTTCCTGAGATATGTGCAAGAACGACGTGCTTGTTCGTCAGCTCAACGCGAAACATCGCATTGGGCAGCGCTTCAGTCACAACGCCCTCGATCTCAATGACCCCGTCTTTCTTGGCCATATCCTCCGCTAACTTTGTTCGGTCCCCAGCACTAGGAAAAAATCCCGGCAGGGGGCTACGTTTACTACTTGATTTGGTGTTTGCCTGTACCAGCTACCAACATGGTTCATGGCACACATTTCCGCCGCCGGCAACGGGACCCCGGGGGCTCCGCGTCATGACAGTGGAAACCGCGCAAGAGCGCAGACAACCAACAAATAACTCTACGCCATGGCTGGCATAAAGTTAAATCCGCCCTATACTGCCCGCTTTCCCGGCGTCCCCGGCAGCGGTCGGGGCCAGGCCGGGAGTTCGCCATCCGGGATCCGTACGGTCCGGGCAGCGCCGATTCCGTCCAGGATGGCCAGTCTGACCACGTCCGCCGCGGCCGCCTGCAGTTCCATCAAGGGCACGACGGCGGCCAGCTCGCCCGGGTCGAGGGTCCGCTCCCCCGTCGCCAGGACAAAGATCGTGTCACCATCGGCGAGCGTGTGCACCGGATTCAGCGCCCGGGCCATCCCAGCGTGCGCCGCAGTGGCCGTGCGCTTGGCCTGGGCCACCGTCAGCACGGCATTCGTGGCCACCACCACCAGCGTGGTGTTCAGTCCGTCACCCGCGGCGGGGGCAGGTGCGGCGCGGGCAGCGGCGGCGGTGCCGCTTTCCTCCGCGTTGGGATCCCAGGGGAGGCCCGCCGCGTTGACAACGGCCAGCGCACCGACGACGACGGCGGCATTGGCCCCTCGCAGTGTCACGGAGGCCGACCCGGTTCCGCCCGTGAACGTCCCGCGGCCCAGCGCCGCACCGGTACCGGCACCCGCATTGCCGCGAGCCACGCCGTCGTACTCCGCCGAGGCACCCGCGGCCTGCGCGGCCTGGTAGCCCATCGCGGCGTCCGGCCGGGCGCGGAAGTCTCCGCCGCGGCCCAGGTCAAAAATGGCCGCGGCCGGCACAATCGGCACCACACCGCCTGGCACCGGGAATCCGCGGCCCTGCTCCTCGCACCACCGCTGCACCCCCGCGGCGGCCACCAGCCCGTAGGCGCTTCCGCCGGTCAGCACGACGGCGTCCACGGTGGCAACCAGCGTGGTGGGGTCCAGGGCATCCGTCTCATGCGTGCCCGGGCCGCCGCCGCGGACGTCAACCGAGCCGATACTCCTGGGCGGAGGGAGCACCACACTGACGCCGGTCAGCCATCCCTGGTCCGTCCGCTGGACCTGCCCCACCCTGATGCCGGGCACGTCGGTGATGGATCCGGTCCGCTCAGTCATGGCACCATTGTGCCCCCTCGCCGGTGCCAGCCCAACCGCCCGGCGCAGCCCGGTCCGCGGGTGGGACCCTTGTAGGACTCCTGCAAGCCGGTTACCGTCAGGTAATCGTGGGGTAAAGCTTGGGGGAACGGTAGCGACGTACCCCCGAAATGGCAGTCAGGGCCGCTCTGCCCATGGTGTAGTGGAGCAGAGAAGTGGAGCA
>JBBRKU010000343.1:0-3571 GCA_038231735.1 Actinomycetales bacterium
AATAGCCCCGCAGCTTAGGGCCGGCAACCTGGTCATCCTGGAAT
Source organism: Actinomycetales bacterium (assembly GCA_038231735.1). Lineage (GTDB taxonomy): Bacteria > Actinomycetota > Actinomycetes > Actinomycetales > Micrococcaceae > Arthrobacter_M. The sequence goes on from JBBRKU010000343.1 coordinate 45, forward strand.
CGACGTCACCGCCAGGGACCACCGAGCATCTGGGCGAATACCTGGACCGGCTCCGTCCGGACCTTGCCGCGGGCCCCGCCTCTGGCCCCGACGCCGGCCAGCGGCAGATCCATCTGGCGCATTGTCCCGAGCGGGTGCTGCCGGGCAGGGTCATGATCGAGCTGGTCACCAATGACAGGATCGTCGGCGGGCTGACCCCCGAGGCGTCCCGGAGGGCGAAGGCTTTGTATTCAACCTTTTGCCAGGGTGAAATCCTGATCAGCAATGCCCGCACGGCCGAGGCGGCCAAGCTGGTGGAGAACGCTTACCGGGACGTCAACATCGCCTTCGCCAATGAGCTGTCCCGGGTCAGCGCCAAGCTGGACGTCGACGTCTGGGAGCTCATCGAGCTGGCAAACCATCATCCCCGGGTTAATATCCTCCAACCCGGCCCCGGCGTTGGAGGTCACTGCATCGCCGTCGATCCCTGGTTCATGATCGCGGCCGCGCCGGAAGAAGCCCTGCTGATGCGACAGGCCCGCAACACCAACGACGCCAAACCGGCATGGGTGGTGGACCAGGTGAGCGACGCCGTCGGAAGTAACCCCGCACCGACCATCGCCGCGCTGGGGCTGGCCTTCAAGGCCAACATTGACGATCTGCGCGAATCGCCGGCCGTGACCATTGTCCGGAACATGGCGCGCGAACTGCCCCACGCTCAGATTCTCGCGGTGGATCCGCACGTCGATGCCCTGCCGTCGGCCCTCGAAGGGCTGCCCAACCTGCGCCTGGCCGGTACCGATGAAGCCTTGGCCGCGGCAGACGTGGTGCTTCTGCTGGTGGACCACGACGCTTTCAAGGCCCTGGACGGCACTGCGCTGGCCGGCAAGAAGCTGGTTGACACCCGCGGGCTGTGGCGCAAGCGCTAGCGCTGGAGCTAGATGGGGTGTCCGGTAGTAAACATCAGCACCGCGTACTTGGCGGCCGCTATGGACAACGCGGCGGCGCAGAGCAGGAACACCGTGTGATCGATGCGGCGGAGCACCGCCGCGGATGAGGGCAGCCTTGCCGGCACCACCTGAACGACGACGGCGGCCAGCAACAGCGCCAGCGGAACGAAGTAGCGCCCCTGGACCCCGTTGATAATGTATGACCCCACCGGGGCGAATGTCAGGTAGAGGGTTCCGAAGATGGCCGCAAAGCTGGCCATCCACACCAGGATCATGCCCGTGGTGCGCGCGCGGCCCGCCCGTCCCCGCTCGCCGTAAAGAAGACCCAAGATCAGCACGGCGGCCGTGCACAGTGCTCCGAACGCTGAGGTGTCAAGATTGCGGCCCAGTGCATATCCCATCTGGCCGAAGAAACTGGTCACATAGGTCCAGTCATTTTGTGCGAAAGTCCTTAACGCAATGCCGAGGAATGTCAGCGGATGCTCCAGCACGAAACCGATCTGATCTCCCGGCCGTACCATGTACATTTCTTTACCCGACCGCATCCAGCCCATGGCCGCCGTCGTTCCTGCGGACAGCACCGTCCACCAGATGAAGGCCGCCAACGTCACCCCGAGCGTGGTCAACATAACCGCCACGCGCCGCCAGCGCGCCCGGAGGAGGGTGCGGCAGGGCGGCAGTTGAGCGAGGGGAACCACAAGCAGCAGCAGGGAGAGCAGGACATACGTCGGCTTCATCAGCGGCAGCAAAACCGCGCACAGGTACAGGACCCAGCCGTCCCAACCGCGCAGTTTCGTGGCCGCCTCGCCGGACTTCAGCACGCCGGACTTCAGCACCACGGACTTCAGCGCCACGGACTTCAGCACCACGGACTTCAGCGCCACGGACTTCAGCACCACGGCCTTGGCAATCAGGGCCAGGAAGGTGAAGGCCACCGCATTGGTAACGGCGTCAGCCGAAACCACCCCCGATTGATAAATAGCGGTAGGCAGGAGAGCCAGCGCCAGGGCTATCCAGCGGAAACGGCTCGTACGGATGGCAAACAGCCCGACAGCGGCCACACCGGTGTAGCAGACCACCTGGGCCAGACGCATCAGGATCCACGTTTGCCCCACGGTCAGATGAAAAAACTGGCCCAGGAGGACCCCGGCAGCGGCCGGGAGGTAGGGTGCGGGGGAATATGCCGAAGTATTCGGGAACATGATGGTGGCACGGGGGCCGTCAAGTGGTTCAGCGATGGCAGTGGCGTAGCCCGGACCCGGATTGAACAGCTGATCCCAGGGATGGGCCAAGCTGGAAGGAGGTCCGGCAAACCGGAGTACGTCAACAGCACTTTGCGGGACACTCCCGCCGTACACCGGCAGTCCCTGCGAGTCCGGAAGCCGCTCGGGTGCAAAACCGCCGTTGGCCACCTGGAATGCCCTGCTGAATTGGGATGTTTCGTCCGGTCCCCAGCCCAGCGGGACCACCAACGCGAAGTACGTGCCGAACAGGAGCGACAGTCCGACGAAAACCGCCATGGTGACATTGATGCGCCGCGCAGGTGTCCGGGAATCACCGTTGACCTCAGCCAACGTCTCCGTCGTCAAATTCAGTCTCTTTCCCGCTTGATTCTGCCGGCCGTCCCTTGACTTCCTCGGCTGGCAGCTGCTCAGTGGCCAGCAGGTACATCATACAAAGCCGTCAGTGGCCGCGCCGCGCCTGGTCGCGCACGTCGTCGCGCACGTCGTCGCTCGCGTCGTCGCGCCGCGCCTCGTCGCGCTCCGCCGCAGCCTCCCACGGCTTCTCCGTCTCGTCCAGGGCAATCCGGCGGGACAGCTTGGTCAGCATGATTTCGGATTGCCGGAAGCGCTGATACGTCGTGGAGATGAACAGCAGAACACAGACAATGAGTGCATACAGCACCAGATCGGTGCCGCGGCCCACGCCCAGGAACCTGGCTATCCGCGTCAGAATGTCCGGGAAGAAGATCGACAGGGCTGCCAGCAGGGCGAACAGGACCAGCAGGATCCGGCGTACGGCCATGTGGCGCGCGTTCGTTCCGCCCCGCATCAGCACCAGGGAAATGAGCATTACTGCAACAAGCAGGACTATCTGGACGACGATGAGCATTTTTACCTAAAGAAGAGTTCGGCCAGGATATTGACTGCGTTCAGGAGCGGTTGTCCCTTGGCCTTGGAGTATTCCGTGTACAGGATCTCCACGGGGTGTTCCACGATTTTGACGTCCAGCTTGGCAAGCTGATGCACGAGTTCCGATGCATGCGCCATCCGGTTCTGCGTCAGCTGGATGCGGGCGCCGACTTTCGGGTTGATTGCCCGCAGACCGTTGTGCGCGTCGGTGAGCGCCATGCCGGTGGCCATCCGCGACTGCACCGCGGCGGTTCTTAGGACCAGCGACTTCATCGCGGAGAGCTTGGTGCGCTTGTCCAGGAAACGGGATCCCAGCACCACATCGGCATCGCCGCGGAGCACGCGGTCCGCCATGGCGCGCGCATCGGCGACCTGGTGCTGGCCGTCCGCATCGAAGGTGACAATGCAGCCGAGCCGGGGGTCCTGCAGGGCGTACTCCATGCCCGTCTGCAGGGCGGCGCCCTGT
>JBBRKU010000344.1:0-3570 GCA_038231735.1 Actinomycetales bacterium
CACCACCGTGGACGGGGACTACCAGACCTACAAGGCCGAATCCGGCGGGTTCGTCCGCGAGCACTTCTTCGGCCAGACCCCGCAGACCAAGGAAATGGTCGCGCACCTCTCCGATGACCAGATCTGGAACCTCAAGCGCGGTGGCCACGACTACCGCAAGGTCTACGCCGCCTACAAGGCCGCCACCGAGTTCCAGGGCAAGCCGACCGTTGTGCTGGTCAAGACGGTCAAGGGTTACGGCCTGGGCACCCACTTCGAGGCCCGCAACGCGACCCACCAGATGAAAAAGCTCACGCTCCAGGATCTGAAGGACTTCCGCGACCTGCTTCGGATCCCCATCAGCGATGAGGTGCTGGAAAGCGATCCTTACCGTCCCCCGTATTACCATCCGGGCGTGGACGCGCCCGAGATCCAATACCTGCTCGACCGCCGCAGCCAGCTGGGCGGCTCGGTGCCAGAGCGGCGCAGCAAACACGCGGCGCTGGCCATCTCCGATTCGCCGAGCTTTGAAGTGGCCAAGCGCGGATCGGGCAAACAGCAGGCAGCCACCACCATGGCCTTTGTCCGGCTGTTCAAGGAATTGATGCGGGACAAGGAATTCGGCGCCCGGATTGTCCCGATCATCCCGGACGAGGCGCGCACCTTCGGCATCGATGCGTTCTTCCCGACGGCGAAGATCTACAACCCGAACGGCCAGAACTACCTCTCCGTGGACCGCGACCTGGTGCTGGCGTACAAGGAATCCATCTCCGGCCAGATTGTCCACGCGGGCATCAACGAGGCCGGCTCCGTGGCCGCGTTCACCGCGGCCGGGACCTCCTACGCCACGCACGGCGAGCCGCTGATCCCGGTCTACGTCTTCTACTCCATGTTCGGCTTCCAGCGCACCGGAGATGCGTTCTGGGCCGCGGGGGACCAGATGACCCGCGGCTTCATTATCGGCGCCACCGCGGGACGGACCACCCTCACCGGCGAAGGCCTGCAGCACGCGGACGGGCACTCCCCGCTGCTGGCCTCCACCAACCCGGCCGTCGTCAGCTACGACCCGGCCTACGGCTACGAAATCGGCCATATCATGCGGGCCGGGCTGGAGCGCATGTACGGCGGGAAGCACTCAGATCCCAATGTCATGTACTACATCACGGTGTACAACGAGCCGATTACCCAGCCGGCCGAACCCGAAGGACTGGACGTCGACGCTCTGCTCAAGGGCATGTATCTGCTGGCTCCCGCCCCGAAGGAAGGGCCACGCACCCAGCTGCTGGCCTCCGGAGTGGCAGTTCCCTGGGCACTGGAAGCCCAGCGGATTCTTGCCGAGGACTGGGGCGTCTCCGCCGATGTCTGGTCCGTGACCTCATGGAACGAACTGCGCCGCGACGGGCTCGAAGCCGAGGAACAGGAGTTCCTGGACCCCTCCGCAGCGCCGCGGGTGCCGTTCGTGACCCAACAGCTGCAGGGAACCAGCGGGCCCGTGATCGCCGTCAGCGACTACATGAAGGCCGTGCCGGACCAGATCCGGCAGTTCGTCCCGGGCGACTACGCCGTCCTCGGCGCGGACGGCTTCGGCTTCTCCGACACCCGCGCCGCTGCCCGCCGGTTCTTCAAGATCGACAGCCACTCCGTCGTCGTCCGGGCCCTGCAGCTGCTGGCCAAGCGTGGCGAGATCAGCGCCGACGCCCCCGAACGCGCCATGGGCCAGTACCGGCTGCACGACGTCAACGCCGGAACTACCGGCAGCACCGGCGGCGACAGCTAACCAAGCACCGTTGAGTGCACACTTCGCGCCCATGTTTTCGCAGAACATGGGCGCGAGCTGCCACCTCAACATGGGGTTGGCAACCGGGCCGTCATCGGCGGCGCGACCTGGATCAGCAGACAGGCAACACTGAGCTGGCACCAATGCGGTGCCGGCTCGTTCTTTTGCCGGGCGCCCGAACACCAGCCCAGCGACCAAAGGATCCACAATGACCCACCACCTCTCTCCCAGCCCCCGGACCTCGATGGACGCCTCCGGATCGGCTGCCAGGCAACAGGCACCGGCGACGGCCCAGACGCCGGCACCACAGCACAGACTCTGGATCAAAAACCCGCTCGGCGCCTTCACGGCGAACAATCTGGATGCTTCCGGCGGCATCGTGGTCAGCGGCGGCAAGATTGCCGAGGTGCTCGGTGCAGGCCAGCAGCCCGCGGCGCCCTGTGACGAAGTCTTCGACGCCGGCGAGCACGTTCTCACGCCGGGGCTGATCAACACGCACCACCATTTCTACCAGACCCTCACGCGCGCCTGGGGCCCGGTGGCCAGCGTCGAGCTGTTCCCGTGGCTGACCAATCTGTACCCGGTCTGGGCGCGGCTCACACCCAGGGATCTGGAGCTGGCCACCACCGCTGCGCTGGCCGAGTTGCTGCTCTCCGGCTGCACCACCGCCGCTGACCACCACTATCTCTTCCCGCAGGGCCTTGACGAGGCGGTGGACATCCAGGTCGAGGTGGTCCGGAAGCTGGGCATGCGCGCGATGCTGACCAGGGGTTCGATGTCGCTGGGACAGGACGACGGCGGTCTGCCGCCGCAGTCGACGGTGCAGCGGGCGGAGGTGATCCTCGCCGACAGCGAGCGGCTCATCGGCCGCTATCACGAGCGCGGGGAGGGTGCTGTCATCCAGATTGCGCTGGCCCCCTGCTCGCCGTTTTCCGTCACCCGGGAGGTCATGGCAGCCAGTGCGGAACTGGCGGAGCACCACGATGTCCGCCTGCATACCCATCTGGCCGAGACGATCGATGAGGAGGATTTCTGCAAGGAAATGTTCGGGCTGCGCCCGCTGGATTACCTGGAGAGCGTGGGCTGGCTGACCGACCGCACGTGGCTGGGGCACGGCATCCATTTCGATGACGAAGAGATTGCCCGCCTCGGCGCGGCCGGAACCGCCGTTGCGCACTGTCCGACCTCGAACATGCGCCTCGCCTCGGGAACGGCACGGGTCCTGGAGCTGGAAGCAGCCGGGGTACCGGTTGGGCTGGGCGTGGATGGTTCGGCTTCCAACGACGCCTCCAACATGATTCTGGAGGCGCGGCAGGCCCTCTACCTGCAGCGGCTGCGCTACGGCGCCGCTGCCGTCACCTGCGAGCGGGCACTGGGCTGGGCAACACGCGGATCCGCGAGCGTACTGGGCCGCAGCGACGTCGGGCAACTGGCCCCGGGAATGCAGGCGGACCTTTCCATGTTCCGCCTCGATGAACTGCGCTTCTCCGGCAGCCACGATCCGGTAGCTGCTCTATTGCTCTGCGGCGCGGACAAGGCCGACCGGGTCATGGTCGGCGGATGCTGGCGCGTTGTGGACGGCCAGATTCCGGGCCTGGACCTGGCCGCCCTGATAGCCGAGCACAGCCAGTCGGCCCGCAGGCTGGTCAACGGGTAGCCCCCGTTGACTGCACACTTCGCGCCCATGCTTTTGAAAAACATGGGCGCGAGCTGTCGTCTCAACGGTGGAGTCGCGGGGACAGGCGCGTGGCGCGGACGGGCGGTCCCTATAGTTGGCTCATGACGACGCGGACGACGGCGGTCCTGCTCGCTGC
>JBBRKU010000345.1:0-3569 GCA_038231735.1 Actinomycetales bacterium
GGTATGAGACCCTGACCATGCTCCGCAACGGCGAGCAGCTGATCCTGGCGGTCGTCCTGCCGCTGATGGCGCTGGTGGCACTGGCCGCAACGCCGCTTCTGGACGGACTCGGCGCCAGCCGGGTCAATATTGCCACCCCAGGCGTGCTGGCATTGTGCGCGATGTCCACCGCGTTCACAGGGCAGGGCATTGCCACCGGATTCGACCGCCGCTACGGTGTGCTCCGGTTCCTGTCCACCACGCCGCTGGGCAAGGCCGGACTGATTGCCGGCAAGATGCTCGCCGTGCTGGCCGTCCTGGTGCTGCAGGTGGCCGTCGTCGCCGTCGTCGCTCTTTCCCTTGGCTGGCAGCCCGCGCCCGCGGGCATCCTGCTGGGCATACCGCTGCTGGTGCTGGGCGCGGTCACCTTCACCGCCCTGGGCCTGCTGATAGCGGGAACGGTGCGGCCCGAGGCGACACTGGCCATCACCAACCTGCTCTGGATCCTGCTGGGCGCGCTGGGCGGTATAGTGCTGCCGCCTACACGACTGCCGGCCATGGTGCAGGACGTGGTCCATTACCTTCCGTCCGGAGCCCTGGGCCAGGCCATGCGCGATGCGCTGATCGGCGGCCAGCTGAACGTTTTGGCAGTTGCAGTGTTGTTGGGGTGGTCAGTGCTGGCCTCCGCGGCGGCAATCCGTTGGTTTAAGTGGAGTTGAGTACGTGGCAGTTACAGAGCAGTTGAAGCATGGCTACCAGTCCGTCACCAGCAGGCTGCCCGGCAGTGTGAATTCCACGCTGCGCGGTCTCTCGGTGGCCTCACTGATTGGCCAGTCGGTCCTGATTGTCAGCGGCGGCGCGGTCCGCCTGACGGCCTCCGGCCTTGGTTGCCCCACCTGGCCCAAATGCACCGCCGGCTCGCTGGTCAACACTCCGGAAATGGGCATCCACGGCATCATCGAATTCGGAAACCGTACGCTGACCTTTGCCCTGGCTGTCGTGGCGGCTCTGATGCTGGTCTTCCTCTGGAACCTGCGCAAGGAACGCAAGGACCTGTTCTGGCTTGCCTTCGGCCTGCTGGCGAGCATCCCGGCGCAGGCAGTGATCGGCGGCATCTCGGTGCTGACCAAGTTGAATCCGTGGGTTGTCAGCCTGCACTTCCTGGTCTCGGCCGCCCTGGTGGTCTTCGCCATGCTGCTGGTCAACCGCACCTACGGCCGCACTGGAGTGGCGGCCCTCGCCACTTCGCTGCCGGCATCGAAGACCGTCCGCCAGCTGGCCGTCCTGGCCGCCACGTGCACCGGCTTCGCCGTGGTGCTGGGCACCATGGTCACCGGCTCCGGACCACACGCTGGGGACGCCTCCGCACCCCGCAATGAGCTGGACTCGGACCTGATCACCCGCATCCACGTGCTTCCCGTCTACATCCTGGTGATCAGCAGCTTCATCGTGCTGGCCCTGCTCTGGCGCCGTTCGTCCGGGGATCTGCTGCGCATGGGAGCCATCCTGCTGGTGGCCGCGGTGCTGTTCCAGGGCGCCATCGGCTACGCCCAGCACTTCACCGGCCTGCCGCCGCTGCTGGTGGGACTGCACATGCTCGGCGCGGCGATCATGCTGGCGACGGCAACGAACTTCGCGGACCTGGCGCTGGCGCGCGAGCGCGCGGCCTGACGCCTGGGGCGTGGCGGCTGGAGCCCTGTTCGCGCCACCTTGCGGCTGAAGCACGGTTCGCGCCACCTTGCGGCTGGCCGCCAGGGCATCCCACGGGGACATGTGCGTCGCAAAAAACGTGCCTGCAATGCATGCAATGCAAGCACTGCAAGCACTGCAAGCATGTTTTTAATTCCACACCCGCACCAGAGTGCCGGCCAGACGGCCGCCTCCCCTGCCTCACAGCCACCGGTGCGGGGATGCGTGGGCTTACGCGGGGCGTTCGACGGCGGTTGCCAGCTCCGCTTCCTGCCTCGCAGTGAGCGGCAACAGCGGCAGCCGGGGGTCCGAGGTGCGGATCCCGGTGAGGCGGGCCAGGCTGTGCAGTACGCTGCCCTTGGGCATCCGGCCCACTACCTCCAGCAGCGGCACCAGGCGGGGCTGAGCGTCCTGAACGCGGCCGCCGTCGCCGGACTCAACCGCGGCACGCAGCGCAAGGTAGAGGTTCGGCACCAGCGACGCCGGTCCGCTGTGCCACCCGGCAGCGGCAATGCCCGCGGTCGCCATCAGCAGGTCACCGCTCATCCCGTGCGCGAATCCGACGGGTACGCGCGTCGCCAGGGCGTTGTAGCGCTGCCGGAAATCCTGCGCTGAAACGCCCGAGTCCTTGAAGGCCACCACGCCGTCAAGCGAGGCGAGCTCGGCTACCATGTCCAGCGGAAAGGCATACTGGGTGGTCCGCGGATTGTTGTACAGGCAGATGGGGAGCGATGTCGCGGCCGCTACCGTGGTAACCAGGCCACGTACCTCATCATCACTGAGCGGCTGGTACACCGGGGAGAGGATTAGTCCCGAGGCCTCCGCGCGCTCCGCATCCGCGGCGTGCTCCAGAACCTCGCGCAGTCCGGGGGCGGATATCCCGGCGGCCACCGGAGTGGCTCCGGAAGCCTCCACGGCCGCCCGGATGACGTCGTGCCGCTCCTGCCTGTTCAGGTAGGCAAACCCGCCGCTGCTGCCGAGGACGCCGATCGCGGTCAACCCGGCATCCGAGCCGCGCGCCACAATGGCTTGCAGCGAATCGGGCTCCAGGCCGCCGTCGTCGTTGGTTGGTGTGATTGGGTAGCCCAGCAGGCCGCGGACCTGCACGGGTTTAATGGACACGGCCTTAATGGATGCGGATTTAGTGGATCAGCGGAAGGCCGACGAAGGGGTCCACCGCCAGCGCCACGAAGAGCAGCGTCAGGTAGCTGATGGAACCGTGGAAGACCTTCATGGCGCCCTTGTTGGTGACCTCGCCGTGCTGCGCGGTGCGGTGCAGCTTATGCGCCTCCAGCAGGAACCATGCTCCGGCCAGGACGGCGACGACCGTGTAGACGATGCCGGCGTTGCCCAAGGGAATCATCAAGAGCGAACAGGCCACCATGGCCCAGGTGTACAGAACGACCTGGACCGAGACGATCCGTGATCCCGCGACCGCACCCAGCATGGGTACCTTGGCCGCGTTGTAGTCCTCGCTGTAGCGCATGGACAGTGGCCAGTAGTGCGGCGGGGTCCACAGGAAGATGATCATGAACAGAATGATGGCCGGCCACTCCACCTTGTTGGTGACGGCGGCCCAGGCGATCAGTACCGGCATGCAGCCGGCGGCGCCGCCCCAGACGATGTTCTGTGAGGTGCGGCGCTTGAGGATCATGGTGTACACCACGACGTACAGGAAAATGGCGGCGACGCCGAGCAGGCCGGAAAGCGGGTTGGCGCCGAACCAGAGGATGGCGATTGCGGCCGCGCCCAGGAGCCAGGCGAAGATCAGCGCCTCGCGCGGGGTGACCGCGCCGGTGACCAGAGGGCGGTTCTCCGTCCGGTGCATCACCTTGTCGATGTCACGGTCGATGTAGCAGTTGAACGCTCCGGCGCTCCCGGCCGCAAAGGCCCCGCCGACC
>JBBRKU010000346.1:0-3568 GCA_038231735.1 Actinomycetales bacterium
GGCAGAGCGGACGCTTACCATCTCCTCCGCCGGAAAAACGTTTTCCTTCACGGGCTGGAAGATCGGCTGGATGAGCGGGCCGGCAGAACTTGTTGCGGCCGCACGGACGGTCAAGCAATTCCTCAGCTACAGCTCCGGCACCCCCTTCCAAAGCGCCATCGCCGCCGGGCTTGGCCTGGGCGATGAGTTCTACACGGAGATCGCCGCCACTCTGGCGCTCAAGCGGGACATCCTCAGCGACGGACTCCGGGCCGCGGGTCTGTCAGTCCTGCCGTCACAGGGCACCTACTTCATCAATGCGGACACCTCCTCCCTGGGGATCACCGACGCCACCGCACTGGCCCGGAAGCTGCCGTCCCTGATTGGCGTCGCGGCCATTCCCGTGCCCGTGTTCTGCCATCCGGAGGGAGCGCAGCGGACCAAATCCCTGCTCCGCTTCGCCTTCTGCAAGAAAGTTCCGCTCCTGGAGGAGGCCGCCGCCCGGCTGGCCACGCTCAGGGACAAGGTTTAGGGCGTGGGCCAAGGGACTTCACAGGCCGGTGCCGCGGGATCCGGGGAGAAAGGTGCTGAGCCAGCGGTCCGTACTTCCCGGTTCCTCAGGGGATCCGGCCAACATGCCACGATTGAGCCGGACGGCTGGACCGAGGGCTCGTACATCCTGAGCATCGGTGGTGCCGAACAATCCCATGTCAACCTGGCCCACCCTGCCGAGATTTTCTACGAGTACCTCCGCCGCATCGGCCACGTCGTGGACCTTGCCGCACCATCCGGTGCACCCATTGCCGCTCTCCATCTCGGCGCCGGCGCCCTGACCCTCGCCAGATACATCCAGGCCACCCGGCCGGGCTCCATCCAGCACGCCGTCGAACTCGAACGCGAACTGCTGGACTTTGTCCTTCAGCAGTTCCCGCTGCCCACCGGAACCCAGCTGACCACCCATATCGGCGACGCCCGCTACGCCCTGGCGGACCTTGCATCCGGCCTGACTTTCGACGTCGTCATCCTGGACATCTTCTCCGGCCCGGAAGCGCCCGAGCACATCGCCTGCAACGAATTCTATGAGGAAGCGGCCGCCAGACTTGCTCCCGGCGGCGTGCTGATCGTCAATGTCGGGGACGAGACCGGCCTCACCCTGGTCCGCAGCCAGATCAATGCCCTCCGCCGCGCCATGAGTCCAACCGGGGACGTTGCGGCCTTCGCCCAATCCGGCATGTTCAGCGGCCGCTTCCCCGGCAACATCATTCTGGTCGGAACAACGTTTGCCTGGCCCGGCGAATGGACCGGCCAACTGGTTGCCAAAGGCCCGCACCCCGCCACCGTTCTCAGCGGAGTGGACCTGGACCGTCTGGCCGAGTAGAGATCCCAGCCCGCGACCGGCGACGTCAACCGGCGGTGCCGGCTTCCGAGGGGTCGGTGAGGGCGGGTTCGGCGAACCAGAGGCGGGTTTCGCCGTACTTCTTCTCGGCGAAGCGCTCCAGAGCCGGCGGCCAGCCGGGTTCCGGGGATCGCGAAGAGCGTTCGACGACGACGACGGCTTCGGTGGACAGGTTTGGGGCAAGCTCGGACAGTACCGAGGTCAGCTCGAGCTCCCCCAGCGGATAGGGCGGGTCCAGAAAGACCAGATCCCAGCGGTCCACGCCGGCCTCGGCGACGCGGCCCAGGAAGGATTCAACCTTGGAGCGCTGCACGGTGACGGTTCTTCGGCCAAGAACATCGTTGATGGTCGAAGCGTTGCGCTGGCAGACGGCGGCGGCGCGGGCGTCGTACTCGACGAGTTCGACCGAGGCGGCGCCCCGGCTGGCGCTTTCCACGCCAAGCGAACCCGAGCCGGCATAGAGATCCAATACCCGCGCGTCGAGCAGTGCATCCAGGGATTCGAGCCGGGAAAACAGCGCTTCCTTGACGCGGTCCGTCGTCGGGCGGGTGCCGCTGCCCGGGACGGACGCCAGGGGCGTTCCGCCGGCCGCACCGGCCACAATGCGGGTCACCGGTTGCTCCTGTGGCTCAATGGCAAACCGCATAAGTGCCACACGTCACCCGCGTTCAAGGAAGGCCTCACTGTCCGGGTTCAGGTATTCCTCGATGGCCGACTCCAGGGCCGAGTGCTCGCGGAGCAACGGATCCCGCTGGACGATCTCCCACGCGTCGTCGCGCGCCCGGGCAATGATGTCCTCGTGCTGGAGCACGCGCAGCAGCCGCAGGGTGGAGCGGCCGCCGGATTGGGAAGCGCCCAGAATGTCACCCTCGCGGCGCAGTTTCAGATCCTCCTGGGAGAGGACGAAGCCGTCGGTGGTGGCGGCGACGGCGTCCAGCCGGCGGCGGCTGGGGTGGCCGGGCTCCAGGGCTGTAACCAGCAGGCAGGTGCCCGGCAGGCCGCCGCGGCCAACGCGTCCGCGCAGCTGGTGCAGCTGGGAGATACCGAAGCGGTCGGCGTCCAGGATGACCACGAGCGTGGCGTTGTGGACGTCCACGCCCACCTCAATGACGGTGGTGGAGACCAGCAGGTCGACGTCGCCGGCGGCGAAGGCCGCCATGGTCTCGGCCTTCGTAACGGGGTCCAGTTTGCCGTGCAGAGTGGCAATCCGGGTGCCGGCCAGGGCGGGCTCCAGTTTCAGCTGCTCGACGACGGCGTTCACCTCCGCGAGCTCGCGGGTTTCGCGGCGTGGGGTCTCGGGTTCGTCCAGCGGCGGCGGGGAGCCGTCGCCGTCGTCGTCCGTGCCGATCTTGGGGCAGACAACGTAGACCTGGTGGCCGGCGTCGATCTCCTCGCGGGCGCGGGTCCAGATCCGCTGTACCCAGCGCGGGTTCTCCACCAGACCCACAATGTGTGTGGAGATCGGGGCGCGGCCGGCGGGCAGCTCGCGCAGGGTGGAGGTTTCCAGGTCCCCGAAGACGGTCATGGCGACAGTGCGCGGGATGGGCGTGGCCGTCATGACCAGCAGGTGCGGCGGCTTGATCGCCTTGCCGCGCAGCAGGTCCCGCTGCTCCACTCCGAACCGGTGCTGCTCGTCCACCACAATCAGGCCCAGGTCGAAGAACTGCACGTTGTCGGAGAGCAGCGCGTGCGTGCCGATCACGATGCCGGCGGTCCCGGAGGCGGCGTCGAGCAGGGCACGCTTGCGGGCCGACGCGGGCTGCGACCCGGTCAGCAGCGTGACCTGGGTGCCGCCGTCAAACCCGCCCAGCATGCCGCCCTCGCCCAGCGGGCCCAGGATGGCCCTGATGGACTCGAAATGCTGCGCGGCCAGCACCTCGGTGGGCGCCAGCAGCGCCGCCTGACCGCCGGAATCGATCACCTGCAGCATGGCGCGCAGGGCGACGACAGTCTTGCCGGAGCCCACCTCGCCCTGCAGCAGCCGGTTCATCGGATGATCGGTGGCCAGCTCGCCGGACAGCACGCCGCCCACGCTCTGCTGCCCCTCGGTCAGGGTGAAGGGCAGGGACGCGTCAAAGCGGGACAGCAGTCCGTCCGGGCTCCCCCGCCGGGCCGTAGCCTCCTCCGCCGCAGCCTGGAACCGCCGTCGTGCCAGCGCCGTCTGCAACACCAGCGCCTCCTGGAAGCGGAACC
>JBBRKU010000347.1:0-3559 GCA_038231735.1 Actinomycetales bacterium
GATCGGAAGAGTACAGCTCGTAGCTGGTACCCAGCAGGTTGACCTTGCTGCCCAGGGCCAGCGCGGGGTGGACGTCCTTGCTGCCGGTGGGCAACGGTATGGACTGCCAATACTGGCCAGGATTCTGCTGGACCGCCGTTCGCAGGTCCACCGGAATGATGGCCTGTGTAATGCCCCCGGAGTCAGAGGATGCGACGGCGAGCGAGTGGCTTTGTCCGGGAATCTGGACCAACAGGTACTTGCGGTTGCCGGCCGTGGCGCCGGCTTCGAGGAGCTTCAGGGTGTCACGGACGTAGGTGGAAACACTGGGAAGGTCGCTGAGCTGGGCGTTGTCGAAGCTCTGCTGAACCTGGGTCACCCCCCGCCCGGACTCCTGCTTGGCCTGTTGAAGCCGCTCCTGGAAAAGTCCGTTGGCAATCTGGTTGGACAGGTAGGCGCCCACACCGGCAAAGGCCAACGAGGCAATCAACATGGTGACCAACACTGTGCGGAACTGCAGCGAGGTGCGCCAGCGCCGGATCAGGGAGGCCCGGCCTCGACCCAGCCAGACGCCTACCGGGCGCAGCGCAGCCAGGACGGGACGCAGGGCTGCAGCCAGGTACTGCCACATGCGGGCGGTTCCCGGCACGGCCGTCCGGCCGCCGTCATTGAGATCCTGAGGATTTTCCATCGGCTACTGCCAATTTATCCGGTTACTGGCCAGCCTTGTAGCCGACGCCGCGAACGGTCAGGACAACCTCCGGAGCCTCCGGGTCCCGCTCGATTTTGGACCGGAGGCGCTGGACATGGACGTTCACCAGGCGCGTGTCCGCCGCGTGGCGGTAACCCCAAACCTGTTCAAGCAGCAGTTCGCGAGTAAAGACCTGCCACGGCTTACGTGCCAGCGCCACTAGTAGATCAAATTCCAGCGGTGTCAGCGGTATCCGTTCGCTGTTCCGGTGCACCACATGTCCGGCAACATCGATCGTGACGTCAGCGATCTTGAGCGTCTCGGGCGCCTTCTGGTCACCGGGGCGCAGCCGGGCCCGCACCCGGGCCACCAGCTCGGCCGGCTTAAACGGTTTCGGCACGTAGTCGTCGGCTCCGGACTCAAGCCCGCGTACGACGTCGGACGTATCAGCCTTGGCTGTCAGCATGACGATGGGCACGTCGGACTCGCCGCGGATCTGGCGGCAGACCTCGATGCCGTCCACACCAGGCAACATCAGGTCCAGCAGCACCAGATCCGGCTTAGCCGCCCGGAAGATCTCCAGGGCTTGCGCCCCGTCCGCGCAAAATACCGGTTCAAACCCGTCATTGCGCAGCACAATACCGATCATCTCCGCGAGGGCTTCGTCGTCGTCTACTACCAGGATGCGTGCCTTCATAGTTATATATTCGCCTATCCCCTGCGCAAAGTCTTGTTGGCCCACCGCGAGCGGGCCAGGAAACCGGTCTGCAGGCAGTGTCAGCACCGAAACCCGGAGTAGCCGCCCCGAAACGTGATTGCAATGCCTGCTGTGCAATCGTTGCATGCACTGCAGGCAACTTTATTGCATAGGTAGTACGCGATTAGTACCCGATCCGCCCAAAGCGGGTTATTCATGGTCCGCGGATGACGCAACGGATAGGCTGAATCCAGGATCGGCAGCGCGGCACCGCCATACCGTGGTGCTGGCGGCCGACGTCAGGTTTTGGGGAGAGCAACAATGACGCAGGAACCGGACCAGCCAGCGGGCGCGCCGGACCCGTGGCGGAACCCAGCCCGCCCGGATCCACAGCCCGGACAAGCGCCTGCGCCCGAATGGGGGCAGGCACCACAGTGGGGGCAGGCACCACAGTGGGGCCAGACGCCGCAATGGGGCCAGTACGCTCCTCCTCCCGGCCAGCAGCCGGGTCAGGCACAACCAGGTCCGCAGCCAGCCGGCTGGCCGCAGTCGTTCTACCCCGGTTACCAGCAGTATGCTCCCCCGCCGAAGCCTGGAGTTATCCCGTTACGGCCGCTGACGCTCGGAGAGGTCCTGGACGGCGCCTTCCAGGCCGCCCGGCGCAACGCCAAGGCCATGTTCGGCTCCGCGCTGCTGGTCCAGGCCGTCTCCGCCGTGGTGAACCTGGCACTCATCGCCGTCGTCTTCGGCACCGGGCTCTCCGTCACCTCCCTGGCCGCAGGGACGGTCACGGAGAATGAAGCCGGGTCGTTTGTGCTCGGCGCTGGAAGCGCACTGCTGGTCGCCGTGCTGCTGCAGACCGTGACCACGATGATTCTGCAGGGCGTGCTGGTGATCCCGGTGGCCCGCGCCGTCCTCAACCGCGGCACCGGGTTCGCCCAGATGTGGGCACTGGCCCGACGGCGCATCTGGGCCCTGCTGGCGCTGGCCCTACTCTATATGGTTGCCGTCCTCGTGGTGCTGGCCGCCATCGGGCTCATCGCCTGGGGCCTGGTCTCGGCGCTGGGCCCGGGTGGCGTCGCCCTGACCATCTTGCTGGTGCTGGCCGTCGTCGCCCTTTTCATCTGGATCGGCGCGAAACTGCTGGTGGCACCGGCCGCGCTGGTCGTGGAAAATCTGGGCATTTTCGCCGCGATCGCGCGCTCCTGGAATCTGACCACGCACCACTGGTGGCGGACCTTCGGCACGGCGCTGCTGGCCCGGCTCATTGTCGGCACCATAACCGGCTTCATTGCGGCGCCGGTGGGATTCCTGGCCAATCTGATCAGCCTCCTTATCAATCCGCACCCAACCCCCGAGCAGGAATTCACGCAGATCCTGGTGGTGCAGGCCATCTCGCTGGTGATCTCCAGCCTGCTGGGGGCCGTGGCGCTGGCCTTCGAATCGGGCGTGCTGGCGCTGATCTACATCGATCTGCGGATGCGCAAAGAGGGCTTCGACGTGGTGCTGATGAAGGAACACGAGGCAAGCCCCGCTGGCAATCCGGACGGTATCCCGGGGCAGCTTCCGCCGGGCGGTCCGTGGAGTCCGGCCACGCCATGAGCCTTGCCGGGGCCGCCGTCATTGCCGCCGCTTATCTGGACGTCCCGGTTGTCCCCGGCGGTGATGAGGCGCGCCGTTGGGCGGAACAGGAACTCTCGCAGCGGGTCTACCAGAATGCCAAGCCCGGCCTGGGCGAGGTGGTCTGGAACTGGATCGTCAGGTTCGTCAACGATTTCCTGAACGGTCTCAACGGCCTGAACGGGAATCTGGGTGTGGTGTTGGGGCTGGTGCTCGCGTGCGTCCTGGCGGGCGTCGCAGTGTGGCTCACCCGGCCTCGACTGAACCGCAAATTGTCCGCCCCGAGAGGTATTTTCGATCATGCGGAGGCCCTGTCCGCGGCCGGGCACCGGAACCTGTCCGCGGCCGCAGCGGACCGTGGTGACTTCGCGGGCGCCATTACGGAGCGCTTTCGGGCCATCGTGCGTGCGGCGGAGGAGCGGACGGTGATTGACCCGCAGCCGGGCCGGACGGCGGATGAAGTCACCGGCCAGCTGATACGCGCCTTCGCCGCTCTCCGTGGGCAGCTGGGATCCGCCGCCACGCTGTTCAACAGCGTGCGCTACGGTAATGCCGCGCCCACTTCCGCGGAC
>JBBRKU010000348.1:0-3556 GCA_038231735.1 Actinomycetales bacterium
CCGGTCAGCGCGCCCAGGGCGTGGGTGTAACCGTCCGGGCCGGCGGTGCTCAGCTGGTCCCAGAGCTTCTCCGCCCCGCGGCGGGCCAGCGTATGCTCCTCGTTGACGCGGCCACGCAGCCGGACGACGTCGGCGCCGGAGTAGTCGCGCCGGGTACCTTCCCAGCGCGGGTCGGCAGCCCACTCAAGCTCCAGCGCCTGGGCCTGCTGCTGGGGCGTCGTTGCCGTGGGGTCGAATGCTGCGGTCATGGCGGGCTCCTTGGATAGTTCGGAAGGGGTCTCGCTGATCGGGCTTGTCGAGATCACCTAGTTGGTCTCGATTGAACTGATCAGGTCTTCCGAAATGTTCTTCTTCGTGAAATCAACTATTCGGCATGTTGCAAGGTGTTGCTATAGCTGGACGACGAAAAGATTCGCACTTCTTCGCGTTTTCTTAAGAAATGGACAGTACGGGCTGGAACCGACCCGCAAAGAGGGCTGCCACGGCGGCAGCGAAAGCGGTGAGCGGGGAACCGGACATCATCAGCCTCGGGGGCCGGGTGCGGCACCTGGGCGAGGCGCCGGGCATGACGCCCGACGGTCCGGGAGCCGCCTTCGGCACCGCCCCGCCGCAGCTCTCGCTGATCGAAAACGGCTAGCGGGAGCCGAAGCTGGGGATGATCCAGAACCTGTCCCAGGCCCTCGGCGTGAGCTTCGGCCAGTTCCTCGGAGCCGATCCCCCGAGCCGCCCGGCGGCCGTGGACATTGAACTGGAGCGTGCCCAGCGGTCTACGGCTTCCTCCAGATCCACTCCGGCTGACAGGTTCTACCCGTTACCAAACGATCCCGCGCTAAGTGCACGAAAAACAGCGTATTCCTGCACATAGTGCGGGGTAGTTGATGGCGGCCGACGGAGGATCGCTGGGCCGACCACGGGCTTTCATCGGGTTGGGTTGAGAATGGGTCTCGATTGCATTACGGTTCGGAGGCCGGCCCCCACAGGAGGCGTGGCCGGACCTATGCTGGGCGGAAGAAGCGCGGTTTCCGTTACGGGAGAGCACGCAGGATGGGGGAGTCATGACGAAGCGGTTCACGGCATTGGCGGTTGTGGGGGTCATGACGGCGGCGATGTCGCTGGCGGCGTGCGGTGCGCAGCCGCCCGACGAGCTCAGGGCCGCGGACGTTCAGCGCGTCCAGGTCAACGCATCGGACTACCCGGCGCAGGTCCGGCAGCTGTCCGACGCGGCACTCAACCTGGGCGCCAAGCTGGTGGCGGCCGGGGGTGACGGAAACGTGGTGGCCTCTCCGGCCAGTCTGCTGGTTGCCTTGGCCATGCTGAGGGTGGGCGCGTCAGGGGCGACGGCGGCCGAGCTGGATTCCGTGATCGGCTTTCCGGCCCAGGGGCGGGACGAAGCCATGAATGCAATTCTGGCGGCACTGTCCAAATACGACGGCGATCCTGGCTCGGTGAACGGGAAGGAACCTCCCGCTAAACCCGTCCTGCATCTGGCGGACGCGCTCTTTGTCGACCGGAGCCAGCCGACCGGCAAAGACTATCTCCGGACCCTGGCGGCCCAGTATGGGTCCGGCGTCTATCCGGTGGATTTCCCGGACAAAGCGGCAACAAAGCCTCGGATTGATGCCTGGGTCAGCCAGAACACTGGTGGACGGATCAAGGAAGCGCCCGCCGAGTACAAAACGGAGAACACGTTCAGCCTGCTGAATTCGGCGTTCTTCGCCGCCGCCTGGCAGACCCCGTTCAGTGCCGACAGCACCCACGCCGCCGGTTTCACCACCGCCAAGGGCAGCAAAATCCAGGTGCCGATGATGAACGGGGTTATCTCCGCCAAGTACGCGACCGGGCCGGACTGGCAGGCGATCGACATCCCCTACCGGGACGGGTTCGTCATGCGACTGGTCCTGCCCGCCCTCGGATCCTCGCCGTCGCTGACTCCCGCGCGGGCCACGGAGGTGGACGCCGCCCTGGACGCCGCCCAGCCGGCCGCCGTCGAACTCTCCCTCCCCAAATGGGACCATGAGTCCACGGCGGACCTGGAGCCAATGCTCAAAGCGATGGGCCTGACCGTGACGCTGGGTCCGGACGCCGACTTCCATCTGATCCAGAACACCATGGTGATCACGGCGGCGGCGCAGGCGGCCAACATCACGGTCGCGGAGAACGGGACCGTGGCCGCGGCCGTCAGCCAGGTCAACGGCATGGCTGTTTCCGGGCGGATCGCCGTGGCTCCCGTTAAACTCAGCGTGGACCGGCCGTTCAGCTACCAGATCCTGCAGCTGGACAGCGCATTGCCCCTGTTTATGGGCCAGGTGGCGGACCCGCGATGAGGGTTACTGGATGTGGGCCGGTACAAAAGGCGACAACGACGGCGGCAGGTGCCGCCGTCGCCGTCGCCGTCGTTCCTCAGTGGGTGGTTAAGCGGCACTAACTCTGGTTGTTGCCGTTGTCGTTACCACCCTTGCCGTTGCCGTTGCCGTTGCCGCCGCCCACCTTCAGCGGCAGGACTTCCGCCTTCGCCGGTCCCCGGCCCGAGCCGTCAAGCGTGCCGGTCGCATTGTGCAGATGCAGGAACAGTGCCTTGCTGTCCGTGTCCTTAGCGTTGCGGTGCACCGTGAGCGTGGCCCCGGGCGCATCCACGAAGAGCGCGGACGCGGCGGCACCCTCGAACCACACCTTCGGGGTCACCGGGTTGTAGCCGATCCAACCGGTGGTATCGACCGGAACCAGACTGCCGGACTTGTCCAGGTTGTACTGCGTCCTGGTCAGCACGCGGTAGCTGATCGGGGCGGACTTGGTCAGATTCAGTCCCAGAGCCGCGGCGGACACCGGGAGCACCATGGTGTTGGTGTCCAGTGTGTTGGTGTCCACGTTGCCCGCCACTCCGTTGGCGAACTGCTCGTCAACGAAGGTGGTGGAGCCGTTGGGGTTGAACTTGTAGGTGTCCACGAGGACCAGATCCAGGCCCTTGGCGGTGCCGGTCACCATCTGGTAGTCCGCCTTGCCGTCGCCGTTGGTGTCGATCTGGACGTCGATCTCGGAGAAGTTGATGATGCTGGCCCAGTTGCCCCAGGTGCTGACGCCGAAGCTGATCACGCCGTCCTGAACGTTGCCGCCGGACTTGGCCAGTGCCGGCACCGTGCTGGAGGCGCCCACGTCCTGCAGGTCCATCGAGCGGTTGGTCAGCGGCGCGGTCTTGGTATCCGGTTTGCGCGGGCTGGATGCCCCGAATTCGAACGGTGCCACCATGGACTGGTAGTGCGAGGCACCGACTCCCTGGTCCACGCCGCGGCCGGACAGGCTGACCTTGGATTCGGTGTCCTTGGCGTTCTTGAAGCTGATCTGCTTGCCCGCGGTCATCGCGGAGACCGGCTTCGGCGCCGCATAGACCGGGACCCGCAGGGCCGGCAGGCCGGCCGAGATCAGCTGGACCCGCCCGGACGCGTCGGCAATGAACTGGCGGGCAAGCCCCCCGAGCTGGGTGTCCGTCATAGTCGGATCCAGCGTCTTCGCCAGCGCCTTCGGATCGGCGATGGTCATGGTGACGACGACGGTGGCGGTC
>JBBRKU010000349.1:0-3555 GCA_038231735.1 Actinomycetales bacterium
GGTCAGGATATGGCAGTTGTCGAGGATGGTGTTGTTCGGCCCGTAAGCTTCCACGATGTCATTAAAACTCTGGACGATCAGGTGGGCCTTAATCCCGTACCCGGCCATCTGCCGGAGGTTCATCGTGAAGAACTCCAACTTGCCGAGCGTGGGGAACTCATCGAGCAACAGAAGCAAGCGATGTTGCTTGGCCCGGCCACGGCTATCGTGGCCCAGGTGCTCCATCAGCGCCCGGCAGGCCTGATTGATAACCAATCGGACCAACGGGCGCAGTCGAGGCGCATCGGACGGGGGCGGCTGGATGTACAACGTCATGGGCCGGTCCGCACAGGCCAGGTCGCTGAGCCGAAAATCACTGACCGCCGTCGTCCGCGCCACGATCTCATCGGCGTACAGCGTAAGATACGAGGCCGCCGTGCCGCGCACGCTCGCCTGAAACTTCTCCGGCTGATGCAGCAGTTCGTTAGCCACCAGCGCCACTTCCGGATGAACCTCCGGCACGCGCGTCACGGGGTTGAACCGATGAGGCAGACTCGCCATCGCCCGGCAGGTGCGCTTGAAGTCCAGCAACCGCTCCCGGACCACGGCAAGGTTCTTGCGCCCGTCCGGCTCGGTGTACAGGACGTGCAGGATCAGCGCCACGAGGAACTGGTTGGCCTGCTGGTCCCAGATGTCCAACGTGTGCTTTGCCCCGGTGGGATTGACCAGCATCTCCACCACGTTCTGCGCGTCGCGGATCTCGCTGGTTCCCTTGCGGATCTCCAACAGCGGATTGAACCGGGCGCTGTCGGCGCGGGTGGGATTGAAGAACAACGTGTTCGAGAACTTCGAGCGGAATCCGGCGGTCAAGTCCCACAACTCGTTCTTCACGTCATAGGCCAGTACGCTGCCGGACCAGTTCAATAGCGTGGGAATGACGTGACCCACCCCTTTGCCGGAGCGACTGGCACCTGACACCAACTGGTGCTCCGGCCCGTCATAGGTGAGCCAGTAGCGGCCCGCGCGCCCGAGTACCGTCCCCTTGCCGGTGAGCAACCCGGCCCGCTCCATGTCGCGGCGGGTCGCCCACCGGTCTGGCCCGATCTGGCGTACGGGCAACCGGCGACCGATGCGCCGGATCAAAACCACCGCCAGCGTCGCCATCACCAGCGCCGCGGCGAAGACGGCGTATCCCTCGGCGAGCGCCCGTGGAATGCGCAGCCCGAACCGTCCGGCCCACTGAAAGATCGCCCACGGCGGATAAAGGATGACCGAGCCGACTCGGACGCATGGTTGAAGCGCGGGATGGTATCCCAGCCGATGCCCAACCCATTGGGTCGCCCCGGCGAGTCCGGTGAGCATCAAGACAAGGTAGACGATGAGCAAGGTGCCCGTTTTCATCGGCCCGCCTCCAGTCCGTCCAGGTACATCTGTGCGCCCGGCGCTCCAGCGCCCGCCGCGCCCGAACCCTTGGCCGCGCCGGTTACCGCCTGCACGGAAGCATCCCGGCTGCCGGTCCGGCTCAGGCTTGCCATCACGCCAGCTCCGATGCGCGGAGCGCGTCGGACTGGCGCGACACACACGTTCTCCTCGGTCACCACGACTGCGCGCTTGCCGCTGTGAAGCGTCTCGACGCCCTGGTAGTTCCCGGTCACTGAGCCACCCTGCGGCAGTTCCACCACCGGCAGTCCGTGCCGCTCGGCGAGCTTGTGGTCCGCCGCCTCGCGCTCGTCGCCGGCCAGTCGACGGATCGCACCGGGGAGCAACCGGACCCCGCCCGGTTCCGTTCCCGACCGCTTGGCGTAACCCTGAGCGATGAGCCATTCGGCCCGGCGCTGACCCGCATCGGCGACGGCGGAATGAATGCCTTCGGAGGCCAACAAGCGCGGATCGGTTGATCCGAACACCTGCCGGTCCAGCCAGGTAAAGGCCCGGGCTTCCGTCTGTTCGCTGAGGGTCTGATGGCTGAGCGGGCGCACATCCTGTCGCTGGATTCCCCTTTGGCTGAACCGGTCGAACGCCTCCCCGTCCACGGCGAATGTCCCGTCACCGGCCCCGCGCACGCCTGATCCGGCGTGGCCGGCGACGAATGCGAGCCGGCCTCCCGCCGATCTGACGCGCGATGAGAGCTGCGCTTCCGTCCATTCCGGTTGAGCGGATCGAAGGTGTTTCAGGTGTGCCTCGGACGAATAGACCCCGCCGTTGTCTTGCGCCACCGCGATGATCTCCGCCGTCACTTCCCGCCGCCGCTGGTTGCCGGTCCCCAGCTCTGCCACGGATCCGAGGCGCGCGGATCGGTAGTCATCCCCCTCCGCCACGACGCCGTAATGGGTCCGACTCTGAGCATCGCGCACTATGACAAACCGGTCGTCGCTCACCTCGTCGGCGTTCCCCTTGGCGATCACGACTCCCATCACCGGCACCGCCGATTCGACGCTCACCCCCATCCGCTGTACCAGACCGGCCTCGTTGCCGAGGGTCGAATAGAGCTGCTTGATGAGGTCATGGCGCTGGCCCAGTTCCCGGAGCGACTGCCCAAATCCCGGTTCGACAGCCCATGTGGTCCCCCGATCCTTGCCCGCCAATTCCAGTGTCTCCAGGAATTGCAGCCGTCCCAGCACCAGCGTCCGATCCTCGCTGCCGTAGCCGATCCGCTGTGACGGCGCGAGGTCGATCCGTCCGTTCACGGCATGGCGCTCGATGATCCGGTCGAGCGATGTGAACCGCTCCGCCGCCACCTCCATGCGCCGGCTCTCCCGCACCTGCTCGACCGTCCTCTCCCCAAGCAGTTCTGTCGCGACCTCCGATGCCCGCTTGCGCATGCCGATGGACAGATACTCGCGCGGGAGCACCAGGTCGGTCCCGTCCGCTTTGCGTCCCCGAATGACAACATGGGAGTGGGGGTTGTCGGTATTGTGGTGGTTGATCGCGACCCAGGTCAGGCGCGTATCCAGATCCTTCTCAATCCGACCCATCACGTCGCGAACATAGGCCGATAGGCTGGGGATGTCGTCACCCCGTTCGGCAGAAATGATCACCCGAAAGTGGTGCCGGTCCTCCACCCAGGCCGCCGCCTCGCGCTTCACGTCCACCTCGTCGCGGGCCGCGTCATAGAACACGCCGGGCTGGCCGTCGGCGCTAGCGCTATCACGCCCCAGGTACGAGGCGTGGCGGGTCAGACTGCCCCGCGCCTTGCCGGGCTGGTGCCGGCTGACGTGGGTCTTGACGACCACCCGCTGCAATCGGGCTGACCCGGAACCGGCCGATGCGGCGGGCCCGCTGCGCCCCTTGAACCCCGCCAACCGGCGGGCAAGCTGTCCGCGCACGGACACCTCCCGTCGCCGGGCGTGCATCTTTCCGACGCGGTCAGGTTCCACTTTGCCGGTCAACTTCTCACTGGAACGCGAGTCATTGTGCTTTGCCATGCCGTGCCTCCGCTCGTTGAAACACCCACAATTTTCACCGCAGCGCTGTCGCTGCTCTTCACCGCTCACCGCTGCGCTGTAACTCCTTGATCCGCATCCGACTAACCCAACCACGCTGCGGTCTCTTTTATCTTGCATTCCTTCTTAAACC
>JBBRKU010000350.1:0-3551 GCA_038231735.1 Actinomycetales bacterium
ACCGTGGTGGCCAAGCCAAGCGAGCTGACCCCGTTCAGTGCCATGCTCTTCGCCGACCTCATCCGCGAGGCCGGGGTTCCCGACGGCGTGTTCAACGTCGTCACCGGCGGAGCTGAAGCAGGCTCCGCCCTCGTGGGCCACCCACTTGTCAAAAAGGTGTCTTTCACGGGGGGACCCGACACGGCACGTAAGATCACGGCCGCGTGCTCCCAGACGTTCAAGCCCGTCCTGCTGGAACTGGGCGGAAAATCGGCCAACGTGGTGTTTGCCGACGCCGACCTTGAGGCGGCCGCCTTGCACGCCGCCTTCATGGCGTTTGGCGTCATGACCGGACAGGCCTGCGCCCTGCCCACCCGGCTGCTCGTCCAGGATTCCATCCACGACGAGTTTGCGGCCAGGGTGGCGGAGATTGCCGCCTCGTTCAAGGTGGGCAGCCCGCTCGAGCTGGACACCATCTGCGGACCTGTCATCAACCAAGGTGCCATCGACCGCATCGAGGCCATGGTGGCCCAGGCGCGGACGGACGGCGCCCGCGTCCTGACCGGCGGCACCCGCCTGGGCGGCGAGCTGGCCGACGGCTTCTACTATCCGCCGACCGTTGTGGCGGACGTGGACCGGGAGAGCGAACTGGCCCGGCAGGAAGTCTTCGGCCCAGTCCTGGCCGTCATGCGCTTTTGTGATGAAGCCGACGCCGTGGCACTGGCCAACAGCACCGAATACGGCCTCTCGGGCTACCTGTGGACCTCCGACGCCAAGCGCGCGGTGAGGGTCGTCGAAGCGCTGGAAACCGGTGAAGTGGTGGTCAACGGGGCACCGAACGCCGTGGCCGAGCGCCCCTTCGGCGGCATCGGCCACTCCGGCAACGGCAACGAAGGCGGCCTGGAGGGACTCGAGGAGTTCTTCTGGACCAAGTCCGTCGCCTACGGCGCCACCTAGGCGGCAAGCCCCGCACTGTCCGTCCCGATCTGCTTGTCCTTTTGTCCCGCAGCGCACCCGCCAACGGTGCCCCGCGGGAAAGCGTGTCAAAACCGTTGGTGCCGCCCTATAAGGCGGCACCGACGGGGCTCGGCGGGCGCATCACTCACATGTTCGTCCGCCGTATTCAAAGAATGTTCGTTACCCCGCCCGCCGATTCCGTGAGGGCACACAACCACTTTCTTTTCAGCACACCCAAGAAAGGCTGGACGAAGATGTCCTTCGCTAACCTCCGGAAAACCGGAACCCTGCAAAACCTCAAGCGGCCCGGATTTGCGGCCGTGGTGACCGTTCTGATCCTGGCCGAGGTTGTCTCGGCGTTTGAACTGTCCATGATGTACGTGACGCTGCCCACGCTGATCAGGGAATTCCATATTGATGCCAGCACTGTCGCCTGGGTCGTCACGGCCTACCTGTTGGTTTCCGCGTCCGCCGGCGTCATGGGCGGGCGCTTCGGCGACATGTACGGCCGGCGGAAGGTCATGGTCATCGTCTTGGTGATCGCCTGCGTTGGCTCACTGGTCTCCCTGATCGGCGGCAGCCTGGGCACGATCATCCTGGGCCGTGCCATCCAGGGCACCGCCGGTGCCTTGATGGGCCTGGCCTTTGGCCTGGCACGCGAACACCTGGCCAAGGAACGCATCCCCGTGGGCATCTCCATGATCGGCGCCTCGGCCTTGATCGCCGGCGCCGGCGGAGCGTTCATTGCCGGTTTCATGATCCAGGTCTTCTCCTGGCACCTGATCTTCATCTTTTCCGCAGTGCTTGCCCTGGTGGCAGCGGTGGCCATCCTGGCAGTGATTCCGCGCGACACCCTGGTCCCCAGCAAGGAGAAGCCCGACTACCTTGGCGCGGTCCTGCTGCCCATCGCGGTCAGCGCCATCCTGTTGGCACTTTCCAGCGTCTCCAAGACGGGCTTTGGTTCGGTAGAGTTCCTTGGCCTGATCAGCGCCGGCATCGTCGTCGCTGCCGTGTGGGTGTGGTGGGAACTGCGCATTGAATCTCCCATTGTGAACCTGAGGATGTTCAAGAACCGCCAGATCGCCCTCGTCATGACGGCCACCATGCTCGCAGCCATCGGGCCCATCGGGGGCATGTCCGTCCCCACCCAAATGGTTATGCAGTACCCCACGACCCTGGGCTTTGGCCTCGGCTTCACACCGGCGGCAGCCGGTATATTCAGTGCACTGACGGCCGTTGTCGGGTACCTGTTCTCGCCGCTGGGCGGCAAGCTGGCCTTCCGTTTCGGGGCACGCTCGGTCTTCATTGCCGGGCTCACCCTCATGGCAATCGTCATTCCCGTCATCCTTCTCAGCTACGGCAGCGTGGTGGCGTTCTGCCTGGCGATGGCCCTGAACGGAATCGGCATCTCGCTGACCTTCGGCGCCCTTCCCAATGTGCTTATTGAAGCCATCCCGGAGACCCACACCTCGGAAACGGCCGGCACCAACACGATGGTGCGCAACATCGGCCAGTCCGCGGCCACGGCCATCGGTGCCATCATCCTTGCCAGCTACCAGGACCCCAAGACCACCATCGTCGCCCAGGGCGGCATCAGTGCAACCTTTGTCTTTGTGCTCGTGTTCGCAGTGCTGGCCGTCGTCGTTGCCCTGCTCCTGAAGCGCCATCCGGTCCAGTGGGTTCCGGAAACAACCCAGGAACGTGCCATCCGGCGCGGAACGCCGGCCGAGGCTCCCGCGATGGTCGCCGACTGACCCGCCCCGCACGCTCGACCACACGGCGTCCTGCCGGCGTTCCCACCCGGGAGGCCGGCAGGGCGCCGTGCGTTGTGTGCACCGCACCGGCCAAGGCCAAGGGGAAGTGGAAACATCGGCAAGCACACCATGGACAAGAACTAGAATCTCGTTATAGTATTTAGTTTACAGTGATCCACGCCCCCGTCGGGTGGCTGTCTGAATCGTTGGGGGACATCCCCGTGAAAGGAGCAGGGCAGTGGCGATCCACATGCACAACATTGGCAAGACGAGTGAGGGTGAGCCCTTCTCCTGGACATCGAAAGATGCACTTTTGTATGCGCTGAGCGTAGGTGCCGGTGCCGGGGACCAGATGAAGAACCTGGCATTCACCACCGAAAATTCGCGAGGCATCGAGCAGAAGGTCCTGCCCACGTTCGCGGTTGTGCTTGGCTCATCGTCAGGCCCCATGGATGGGCTCGGTGACTTCAAGCTCTCGCAGATCCTGCACGGCGGCCAACAGATCACGCTGCACGGGGCCTTGGCCGCCAGCGGAACCGTGGTTCCCGTCAGCGGCATGAGCGCCGTGTACGACAAGGGAAAGAACGCCGTCATCGAGCTGAGCACGGAACTGCTGGATGCGCAGACCCGCAAACCCGTGGCCACGAGCGTGACCACCATGATCATCCGCGGCGAGGGCGGCTTTGGCGGGCCCCAGGGCCCGCCCGAAAGCTGGGAGGTCCCGGACCGTCCGGCCGATGTGAGCGTCGTGGAGACGACCACCCTGGACCAGGCCCTCATCTACCGGCTCAACGGCGACACCAACCCGCGGCACTCAGACCCGCAGCTGGCCAAGATGGTCGGCTTCGACAAGCCGATCCT
>JBBRKU010000351.1:0-3542 GCA_038231735.1 Actinomycetales bacterium
AGCGTCCCCCAGAACCGGCCGAAGAGCTGCTCGCCGGTATCAAACCACGGTTTGAACAGGGTCAGCGGGCCGCCGCGCCATGCCGTTTCGGTATCCGTGTAGGCCTTAACGTCCCCGGTCACGGCCCAGCCAATGACCGGCCATGCGACCGCGGCGCCGCCACTGACCAGCAGCAGCGCCGTGCCCTTGAACAGCTCGCGGCCGCCGAACGGTTCGCGCCGCTCCTGCGGTCCGCGGCTGCGCCGCCACCAGCGCAGCGCCAAATGGACGGCGACGACGGCGGCGAACGGCACCCCGGCCGGACGGGCCAGGCACATCAGCACCACCACCGGCACTGCCCACAGGTACCGCCGCCTCACCAGCAGGTAGAGGGATCCGGCAATCAGCAGTGTACTCAGGGACTCGGCATAGGGAACCTGCAGCACCGGGGAGACCGGAAAGGTGGCAAAGGAAATGACGCCCCAGGTGGCGGTGACTGCGGTAGCAAAGCGGCGGAACAACAGGTAGATGACCAGGGCAGCGCCCAGCCCGGCCAGCAGTGAAACCGCGGGAGCCAGCACCAGCCAGTCCAGCCCCGTCAGTGCGCTGATTCCGCGCACCACAAAGGGATACAGCGGGTAGAAGGCCCAGGGGTTCTGCAGCGCCGTCCCGTTGGCATCCCGCGGAATCACCTGCGGGTAGCCGCTGGTAAAGACTTCCTTATACCAGGTGCTGTCCCAGATACCGATGAAGTGCAGGTAGTCCGGGTGCGCCGGACCCCAGGGGCTGACTCCCTGCTGCCGGGAGACCGCCTCGAAGATGCAGTAGGAGATGAAGCGCGCCGCCGCGTAGATCAGGGTTATCCGCAGCCACCAGGGCCAGCGGTGCAGCACCGCACCCCCGCGGCTGGCCAAACCCCACAGCAGCTCATTCACCGACCGCGGCGCGGGCCAGGAGCTGTCGCCAGCTGCGGGTTCCCCCGCCCGCGCCGGGCTGGGTCCGGATTCTGTTGGTCGGAACACCTCAGCCCGCCCCAAGTTCGGCCCGTACCCAGCACCCGTTCATGTGGTCATTGACCAGGCCTATCGCCTGCATCATGGCGTAGGCCGTCGTCGGGCCAACGAAGCGGAAGCCGCGTCTCTTCAGCTCCTTCGCCAGCGCCGCTGATTCGGCGGTGGACGACGGCACCGTGCCGGAGCCGCCGCTGCTGCCTGTGGCGCCGGGCTGATAGCTATGGACGATCGAGGTCAGCGTTTCGCCCTCGGGCAGCGCCAGAATGGCCCGCGCGTTGGTGATGGTGGCGCCGATCTTCGACAGGTTTCGGACGATTCCTGCATCCGCCATCAGCCTGCGCACATCGTCGTCACCATAGGCCGCTACGGCCTCGGGCTCAAAGTCGCTGAATGCCTTCCGGAAGGCCGGGCGTTTGCGCAGGATGGTGATCCAGCTGAGTCCGGACTGGAATGCTTCCAGGCTGAGGCGTTCAAATAAGTCCCGTTCGCTGGACACGGGACGGCCCCACTCTTCATCGTGGTAGAGCTCGTAGTCGGGATTTGCCACCATGCCAGCCCATCCGCAGCGGGCCCTGCCGTCCGCGCCGATCACCAACGCGCTCACCGGCGTCCCTCCTGGTCCTGGTGCGCCGCCCTCGGGGCCGCCGTCGTCGGGCTGGCGCCGCCGCGCAGGCTCGTCTCCAGCTCCGCGATCCGCTGGTCCTTGCTGGCCAGCTGGTCCCGCAGCAGGTCCAGCACCTCGTCCACCTGGTCCATCCGGTAGCCGCGCAGACCCAACGAAAACCGCAGCCTGTCCACGTCCTCGGGCTGGGGTGCTTCAGGGAGCAGGACGGGGGGCAGGTTGGCTACCGGCTCGGCCAGGCCGTCGCTCAGGGCGCCGTTTTCCGTGTCCGCCGCGGGCCGCTTGAGCCCCACCACATAGAGGGCAACGGCACCGGCCACGGCGACGGCCAGAAAGATCAGGAAGTAGCTCACTGAACCATGGTGCCAGATAGACCCGTCGGCTGGCTGGAGAAGGACTGTGAAGCGCTACTGGCCGGCAGCTTTGTTCCTGCGCTCCACCCCGCCGGCCAGGACCAGCGAGACCGCTTCCTCCGCGCTGTCCGCGATCTGGATGATTTCCAGGTCCCGAAGCGACACCAGTCCGCCCTCCACCAGGGTGTTCCGGATCCAATGCAGCAGCGGTGCCCAGAAGTCCCTGCCGATCAGCACGATCGGGAAGGAGGTCACCTTCTGCGTCTGCACCAGTACCATGGCTTCAAAAAGTTCATCCAGCGTCCCCAGCCCGCCGGGCAGCACCACGAACCCCTGCGCGTATTTCACGAACATCGTCTTGCGGGCAAAGAAGTAGCGGAAGTTGACGCCCAGATCCACCCATTCATTCATCCCCTGTTCAAAGGGCAGTTCGATGCCCAGGCCGATCGACAGCCCGCCGGCCTCGCAGGCCCCTTTGTTGGCAGCTTCCATGGATCCCGGACCGCCGCCGGTGATGACGGCGATATTGGCTTCGGCCAGGCGCCGCCCCACTTCCACGCCGGTCTCGTAGAACGCGCTTCCGGGCCGGGTGCGGGCGGAGCCGAAGACACTGACCGCAGGGCCTACGTTGGCAAGGGCCCCGAAGCCTTCCACAAATTCGCTCTGGATCCGCAGCACCCGCCAGGGATCGGTACTGGTGAATTCGCCGGCGGTGCGACTGTCCAGCAAACGTGCATCCGACGTCGATCCTGTTGCCTGCTTGCGGCGCAGCTCTATGGGGCCTTTGCGGCGGGCATCTGCATGGCGGTTTGGTTCGGTTGGTGCACTCATTCCCTAAGGCTATTGCACGCCGGCGGCGCACCCGGCCGCGGCACGGGTGCGAAAACCGGCTTTGGCGGCGAAGGCAAGCAACGAAACGCACAGCAGGCTGCCAGCTGATTTGCACCGTTTCCACATCTCTTTAGAATCACGATGTCCGCCGGACGGGAGGTATGTGGTTGATCACGCCCAAAGTTTCGGTAGATTCGTCGTATGACAAGTCAAGGTGTTGCGCCCGCGCTCGTGGAACTGACAGCGGTGAATAAGCACTTCGGTGCCCTGCACGTGCTGCAGAATATCGATCTGCGCGTACAGAAAGGGGAGGTTGTCGTTGTCATTGGCCCTTCCGGGTCCGGAAAGTCGACCCTCTGCCGGGCCATCAACCGGCTGGAAACCATCGACGACGGCCAGATCCGGATCGATGGCAAGGAACTGCCGGCGGAAGGTAAGGAACTCGCCAGGCTGCGTGCCGACGTCGGCATGGTCTTCCAGTCCTTCAACCTCTTCGCGCACAAAACGATCCTGGAGAACGTGACGCTGGGGCCGATCAAGGTCAAAGGCACGCCCAAGGCAGAGGCGGAGAAGCAGGCCATGGCGCTGCTGGAGCGGGTGGGCGTCGGCCACCAGGCCGCCAAGCTGCCGGCCCAGCTCTCCGGTGGACAGCAGCAGCGCGTCGCTATCGCGCGCGCCCTGGCGATGAAGCCCAAGGTCATGCTTTTTGACGAGCCCACCTCCGCTCTGGACCCGGAAATGATC
>JBBRKU010000352.1:0-3538 GCA_038231735.1 Actinomycetales bacterium
ACGGAGGACTGTTCGGCCCAGGCATACAGCCTGCCGGCGGAATCAGCGGTCCGGGCCGCCGCGAAGTCCAGGCCACCGCTGGCATTCAGCCACTTAATCTGTTCGTTCATGGTCACGAGGGTGGCCAGGGCCGGCGTGTTGTAGGTCTGGTTCAGCCGGGAGTTATCGATGGCGGTCTGCAGGTTCAGGAAGTCCGGAATCCACCGGTCGCCGGCATTGATGCGGGCAGCCCGGTCCAGCGCTGCGGGCGAGAACAGACCAAACCACAGGCCGCCGTCGGACGCGAAGTTCTTCTGCGGCGCGAAGTAGTAGACGTCGGCCTGGGCGATGTCCACCGCCAGGCCGCCAGCCGCGGACGTGGCGTCAATGGCCACCAGGGCGCCGTCGTCGGCCCCTGCGACGCGGCGGACCGGTGCGGCGACGCCGGTGGAGGTCTCATTCTGGGGCCAAGCGTAGAAGTCCACGCCGGCCTCCGCCGAGGGAGTCGGGCGGGTCCCGGGCGCGGATTCGATGATGGAGGAGGCGTCCAGGAACGGGGCCTTGTTGGTGGCAGCGGCGAATTTGGAACCGAACTCGCCGAAGCTCAGGTGCTGGGCCTTCTTCTCCACCAGGCCGAAGGCGGCGACGTCCCAGAAGGCCGTCGAGCCGCCCACGCCCAGGACGACTTCGTAGCCCTGGGGAGCACTGAAGAGCGCGCTCAGCCCTTCGCGGACCTCACCCACCAGGTTCTTGACGGGAGACTGGCGGTGCGAGGTGCCCAGCAGCTTCGTTCCGGCGGCGGCCAGCGCCTGCACCTGCTCCTCCCTGACCTTCGAGGGGCCGGCGCCGAAGCGTCCGTCCTGGGGCAGCAGCTGCGCCGGAATGGTCAGCGTCGCGGGGGTGGTCTGGGCTGTGGATTCGCTCACGAGGGGGCTCCAAAGTTAGAACGGGCGGTGAAGACGTCATTGGCCTGAAAACATTCTGCCGCAGAGCCGCCCGCAGCACGAACCCGTCCGCCGGCCGGACGTAACGTTCGGCGGCGGAGGCGGGACCCTATGCACCAACCGGCGATTTCCGGCGGGTGTGGCAGCAAGCTAATCTAGAGCACGTACACCCATGGCCCGC
Source organism: Actinomycetales bacterium (assembly GCA_038231735.1). Taxonomy (GTDB): domain Bacteria; phylum Actinomycetota; class Actinomycetes; order Actinomycetales; family Micrococcaceae; genus Arthrobacter_M. The sequence continues at coordinate 1,105 of JBBRKU010000352.1, forward strand.
GCGCGGAGTCCGGCGGTGCAGCGGGTGGCTCAGCCGGGCCGCATAGCCGCATGAAACCAGGGACAAATAGCGCAGGGAGGGTTGTTGACGTGGCGGATCTGATCGACACGACGGAAATGTATCTGCGGACCATCCTGGAACTCGAAGAAGAGAACACCGTGGCCCTGCGGGCGCGCATAGCTGAGCGCTTGCACCACTCCGGACCTACCGTCTCGCAGACCATCGGCCGGATGGAACGTGACGGCCTCGTCGTCGTCTCCGGCGACCGCCACCTGGAGCTGACCGAGCTGGGCCGCAAACGGGCCACGGAAGTAATGCGCAAGCACCGGCTGGCGGAGCGCCTGCTATCGGACGTCATTGGTCTTGATTGGGCCTATGTCCACGACGAGGCCTGCCGCTGGGAACATGTGATGAGCGAGCGGGTGGAGCAACGGCTCTTCGAGCTGCTGGGCCGGCCGGTGGAATCCCCGTACGGAAACCCGATTCCCGGCCTGGAAGCGCTCGGTGGGGAATCCGCCAAGGGTTTCACCGATGGCCTGCTGACCCTGCTGGACGCCATGCCGCTGTACACGCCGTCGTCGAAAGTGGTGCTCTGCCGGCTCTCCGAGCGGATCCAGGTGGAGCCCGAGCTGCTGACGCAGCTTGACGAGGGCGGGCTGCGTCCAGGGGCCAAGATTTCCCTGGAACAGGTAGGGGACTACATTTCCGTCCGGGTCCCAAACATTGACGGTGCCCTGGAGCTCCCGCCCGAGGTAGCGGCACACGTCTTCGTCTCCATGGGCTGAGGCGCGCGAACATTAAAGGTAGGACGACCCACCAGTTGTTCACAGCCTTGATAACGGCATTATTACGAACGGGACTGGCCCCGTATTGTTGGTTTTCGAGGCTGAGACCAAAGCGTTACCTGTTCCGGCGCCGATCCATGAATGTATCTTCCCTGGATACCTCCGTGCCTGGCCGCACGCCTCCACGAGAGGGTGGGACATGTCAACGAACAAAGTACGTGGCCGCCGCAGCGCGGCGGTACCGCCGGCCAGAGCTGCTCCGGCCTTAAGCCGGCGCGAGGCGAGGCGGCGTGAGGCGAGGCCGCACGAGCGGTCCCGGATGGCACAGAAGGCCGGCATGGCCCTGGCCCTCGCCGGGCTGGCGCTGGCCGTGACGGTCCCGACGACGGCGGCCACCCTGACCGCCATCGATCCGGAGATCGGATTGGCGCACATCCCTGCCGTTACCGCGGCGGTCGGCGCCGAACTGCAGTTCACCCGGTCCGGCGTCTCCAGCGGACTGGATGCGGACGGCAAGCTGCACCAGACGCTGGAAGTTTCCGCGGATAAGGTCACGCCCGCGGCGGCCAGGGGCACGCTCAGCGCGCCGCTGGACACACTGACTCCCACCTCGCCATTCGGTTACCGGGTCAATCCGCTGACGGGAGAGCGTGGTGAGCTCCATACCGGCCAGGACTATGCGGCGGCCTGCGGGACCGCCGTGCACGCAACGGCCGGCGGCACCGTGGCCTTCGCCGGCTGGCATCCCTATGGCGGCGGAAACCGGATTGTGGTGGACCATGGCTCCGGCCTGTCCACCACGTACAACCATCTGTCCGCGATTGGCGTCAAGGTAGGCCAAAAGCTGGACCGGGGGCAGACCATTGCGCAGAGCGGCACCACCGGATCATCCACCGGATGCCACCTGCACTTCGAGGTCATGGTCGATTCGAAGACGGTGGACCCGATCGGGTGGTTGTAATGACCGATCCGGGGGAGTCCGGCACGCCCGCGACCCGCCGTGATCGGAATGTGACATGGAATCGAAACTCCTGTACCGTTTAGTACGCGCCGACTTTTACAGAAGCTGGCGCCCTTGAGTGGATTGCCTAGCTCTGCCACCACTCACGGTCCGTTCGCAACAATCGTCTGGCAGAGGCGGGGGAACCAATAACGGGCTTCGCAAGAAGTCCTTGGGGTGAAGCCGGGAAGCATTCAGCGGGAAAGATTCCGTGGAGTGTGGAACGGCCGGGTGACTCCCATCCGAATCCGACAGCTTACCTCGCAGGCATTGGGAGAGGCTTAAGTCGTGTCTTCAAGCAACACTCTTGGCCGCCATCGAGCGGCTCAGGTAAGCGTTAATCCGCTTACCGCCATTTCCAAGGCAGTATCTTCCAACGCTGGAAGTGTGGGACGCCAGGCCGCCGTCATTGCAGCGGCGTCGGGTCTGATCATGAGCATCGGTGTACCGGCTCAGGCTGCCCAGGCCGAGCGTGTTACTGCCGACTCCTCCACCGCCATCCAGGTCCAGCAGCGGCCCGTCTCCGCACCGGCCACGGCTGCCGTTTCTTTTGACCGCCCGGCAGTCACCTCGACGCCGGCTCCGGCGGCTCCCCAGGTTGCGGCCAAGGCAGACCAGGTCGTCCCCACCACCACGCAGGCTGCCCCCA
>JBBRKU010000353.1:0-3538 GCA_038231735.1 Actinomycetales bacterium
ACCAGGACAACCGCACCTGCGACCAGGACAACCGCACCTGCGACCAGACGGCCGCCTATGACCGCCAGACGGCGGTCATAGGCGTCCGGGTTGGTGCTGATGGCTGACACGGCGGATCCGGCGGCCAACGCCGCAAGGGCCAGGGCGACCAGGACAATCCCTATCCGGGTGGGCCAGCGGGAGCTCCGACTTGCTGCACGTCCTGACTTCAGCGCACCCATGGCCGCCTGTTGGGCAACGGCGTGGGCGGGGAAAACTGCGGAAACCAGGCCGGCAATCAGGCCCACCGCGGCACACGCCACTACAGCCCAGTAATTGATGTGGACTCCGGAAAAAAAGATGCTTCCCCGGCTCCGCATGACTCCACGGTGAGCGTGGCGCACGCTATCCCCAGCAGACCGCCCAGCACGCCGGCCGCGCCGCCAAGCCACAGGCCGCCCGCCGCCACGACCAGCCGGATGGTTCCCCGTTCCGCACCGGAGGCGGCCAGCAGGGCCAGGCTGCGCTGCTGTTTCTTTGCACCGACGGCAAAGGCGGCGCCGGCCAGGAGCCCCACTTCCAGCAGGGCAAGCGCTCCGGCCAAGGCTGCGAACAGGTAGTACGAGCTCGGATCAAGACCACCGGCATACGATGCCTGGCTCGCGCGTTCATCCGGAGCTGGCGGATTAAGCAGGACGGCACGGGAGAGGACGGCAACGCCCTCCGTGTTCAGCTGCTGGATCTGCCTCCAAGTGACCGGTTCATCCCCCACGAGATATTAGAAGCTGTCCACCGGCATCGAGGAGCCTGGCATCCCGGCCAGCGTTGCCGGAACCTGCTCCGGGCTCAGAAAGATCGCGGCGTAGCTGTCCGAGGTTCCGGCATCCCGCACCTGACCGACAATGGCAAATGAGCCGGCCGATGTCACCAGACGGCCACCCAGCGGAAGATCGAACCGGGCCAACAGACCAGAGGACGCCAGCGCCTCGTCGGAAGCTGCCGGCGCACGCCCGGAGACCAGTGTGAATTTTCCGACGAAGGCGGGGTCCAAAGCATCGACGACTAGGGCACTGAGTGGCACCTGCGCTTTGCCGACCGGGGTGGTGATACTGATGCCGCGCTGCGTAAGCACCCGGTACTGCGCCGGAACGGCGTCCCGCGGTTTGGTCGGGACAAAGCCCGGTTCGGGAGGGTGGTTGCCCATTACGGAGTACCCGGTGTCCAGGGTCGGATCCTGCACCGCAAAGGCATTCTGGGCATGAAGATCGCTGAATCGCGCCTGGGTCTGCCCCAGCTGATGGAGAACCTTCTCCTGGGGACTCGCCAGTGCGCTTTGACCAAGCGACGCCACGGCGGACATGCCCGCGATCGGCAGCGCGATCAGCACAATGATCAGCACGGAGCGGCCCTTGTGCCGGAGAACATCCCGCCATGCCAGCTTCAATGCGAGCGCAAAACGGTGCCGCCGGCCACCGCGGACCGGTTTCAGGTCTAGTGCCATCTCAGAGAACGGAGTCCGTCAGCAGGATCGCCGGATCGCTGGCGGCCGCGGCCTCGTCCACAATCCGCCTGTCCTTCAGGAAGACCACCCGGTCCGCCCAGGCCGCATGGCGTGCCTCGTGAGTCACCAACATGACGGCTGCTCCGGCGTCTGCACGGCTCCGGAGCACCTCCAAAATGCCGTCTCCGGTGGTTGAATCCAAGGCACCTGTCGGTTCGTCGGCCAGGATCAGCCGGCGCTCCCCCACGATCGCCCGGGCAATGGCTACGCGCTGCTGCTGTCGGCGGGCATCTCATCCATGAAACGGCCGGCCAGCTCCTCAATCCCAACCATCCGGAGGGCATCCTTGGCCTGACGCCGGGCCTTGCGCGCCGGAACGCCGTCCAACTCGCGCGGAAGCGCCACGTTTTCCGCGGCGGTGAGCGTGGGAACCAGATTGAAATCCTGGAAGACATAGCCGACGGCCCTGCGGCGCAGACGGGCCAGCTCGTTCAGACCCAGCCCCGCCAGCGGGGTGCCCTCCACGAAGATCTCGCCCGACGTCGGCCGGTCCAGGCCGCCGGCCAGCGCCAGAAGTGATGACTTGCCTGATCCGGATGGCCCCATCACGGCGACGAATTCGCCGCTGCTCAACGTCAGGCTGACGCGCCGCAGGGCGGCAACGGCCGTGGCTCGGTCACCATGCGTGCGGCTGACGGAATCCAGCTGCAGGACCTGTGCGCTCATCGCCGCCCCACCTTCGCCTTCGCCGCCGCGTTCGCCAACCCAGGAGCCGCCGCCCCAGGCGCCGCCAACCCAGGAGCCGCCAACCCAGGAGCCTCCGCCCCAGGCGCCCTCAACCCGTGCGCAGCGCCGGACGCCGCTGGCCCTGGTGGTGCTCCGGCAGCGTCTGGTCCCGAATCCGCCCCGGCAGCAGAAGCCTTGGCTGCGGCCCGCGCCAGCTGCACCATCCTGGATTCACAATGGTCCAGCCACCGGATCTCAGCCTCGGTGGAAAAGATCAGCGAATCCAGCACCAGCAGCCAGGCCGTGTCCGCGGGGCTGCCACCAGCGCGGGCGCTCTCCCGGCGCGCCCGGGTGTAGTCCTGCAGCGATTTCATTGACGCGGTGCGCTGGGCACGAATGATGGCGGCCACGTCCACGCCCGGCAGGGTCACCGCCAGCGCCAGCTTGATGGCCAGCTCGTTCCGCGGCGGATTGCTGCGTTCCACCGGCTGCGCGAACCAGTTGTTTGCCTCCGTCAGCCCCGCGTCGGTGATGCTGTAAATCACGTGGCCGTCGCCGTCGTCGCCGTCGTTGCGCACCAGCCCGTCCCGCTCCAACCGGTCCAACGTCGTGTAGACCTGTCCGATGTTCAGCGGCCAGGTGGCGCCGGTGCGTTCCTCGAATTCGCTCCGCAACTGATAGCCGTAGCGGGGCCCGTCCTGCAGCAGGGCCAGCAGGGAATGGCGGATTGACACTATTGCTCCAACGTTTTGGCCGTCCGGCCCCCAACCGACCCGGACGGCAATGTACATACTACGTATACTGAAGTCTAGCTACCGGGTATGCATAAGGCAAGGAGGTTGCGGCGTGGCGGCGCGGCGCTCAGACCAGCAGCAGGACCTTGCCCATGTGCTCGCCCGAGTTGAAGTACTCGTGGGCCTGCGCCGCCTGGGCCAGCGGAAACGTCTTGTCGACGAGGGTTTTGACCGCGCCGGAGGTGAGCAGCGGCCAGACGTGCTCGCGGACCGCCTCCATGATGGCGCCCTTTTCCCCCACCGGCCGGGCCCGCAGCGTGGTTCCGATGATGGCCGCGCGCTTGGCCACGAGCTGGCCCAGGTTCAGCTCCGCCGTGGTGCCGCCCTGCAGCCCGATCACCACCAGCCGGCCGTACATCGCCAGCGCCTCCACATTGCGCTGCAGGTATTTGGCACCGACAACGTCGAGAATCACATCCGCGCCGTGGCCATGGGTTCGCTTGCGCAGCACCTCCACGAAATCCTGCTCGCTGTAGTTGATGGCAATATCCGCACCCAGGAACGCGGAGAGCGTGCTCACCTTCTCGGAGTTGCCGCT
>JBBRKU010000354.1:0-3535 GCA_038231735.1 Actinomycetales bacterium
CCCGCACCCAGCCCATCGTGGACGAACTCGCTGCCGATGGCGGTGTGGAGCGGTTCAAGCAGAAGGTGGGACTGCCGCTGGCAACCTACTTCTCCGGAACCAAAATCAAGTGGATCCTGGACCACGTCGACGGCGCGCGCGCCAAGGCCGAGGCCGGGGATCTGATTTTCGGCAATACGGACAGCTGGGTCACCTGGAACCTGACCGGCGGGACCGACGGCGGCGTCCACATCACGGACGTCAGCAACGCCTCGCGCACCATGTTCATGGACCTGAAGACGCTGTCCTGGGACGACGGGATCCTGGCCGCGTTCGGCGTGCCGCGGTCCATGATGCCGGCCATCAAGTCCTCCTCCGAGGTCTACGGTACTGTGCACACCTCGCAGCTGCTGCGCGAGGTTCCGGTGGCGGGCATCCTGGGCGACCAGCAGGCCGCAACGTTCGGCCAGGCCGCGTTCGAGAAGGGCGGTGCCAAGAACACCTACGGCACCGGTAACTTCATGATCGTGAACACCGGCGAAGAGATCGTGCACTCCAAGAACGGGCTGCTCACCACGGTCTGCTACAAGCTCGGAGATGCCAAGCCGATCTACGCCCTGGAAGGCTCCATTGCCGTCACGGGAGCGCTGGTCCAGTGGCTGCGGGACAATCTGGGCATGATCAGCTCCGCCCCGGAGGTGGAAACACTGGCCAAGACCGTGGATGACAACGGCGGCGTCTACATTGTTCCGGCCTTCTCCGGCCTCTTCGCCCCATACTGGCGCAGCGACGCCCGCGGGGTCATCGTCGGCCTGACCAGGTTCGTCAACAAGGGCCACATTGCCCGCGCGGCCCTGGAGGCGACAGCCTTCCAGACACGCGAGGTCCTTGACGCGGCGAACGCGGACTCCGGTGTTGACATGGAGGACCTGAGGGTCGACGGCGGCATGGTCGCCAACGACGCACTGATGCAGTTCCAGGCCGACATCCTGGGCATCCCTGTCATCCGCCCGAAGATCGTCGAGACCACCGCCCTGGGCGCCGCCTACGCTGCGGGCCTGGCTGTGGGTTTCTGGAAGGACACCGAGGAGGTATCCAAGTACTGGGCGGAGGACAAGCGCTGGGAACCGCAGATGGACGCGGCCGAGCGCGACCGGCAGATGCGGCTGTGGAAGAAGGCCATCACTAAGTCGATGGACTGGGTGGACGAGGACGTCAAATAACCTGACGCAGCCTACGTCGTGAAGGGGGCCCCGCCCGCTTCGCGGGCGACCGAAGCCGCTCCCGGGCCCCCTTCACGACTACGTCTGCTCTAGGTCAGGACGGTTCCGGAGATGTTGTCCGGGTTGCCGAAGCGGTGCGCCGTGATGGCTACGGCCTGCTCATGCAGGAACGGCAGCAGCTCGATCCGGCCGGCCTCGGTAACGGGGCCGGCATAGACCGCCACGTCCGGTGAGCCTGCGGTGGCGGCGTGGAGCGCGGCGGAACTCGCTCCGCCCTCGTCGACGATGCGAACCCGAACACTGCCGAGGCCGGCAATGCGCGCGGCCCATTCGGCGTCGGACTCGACGGCGACGCTCAGTCCGAGCTGGACCAGGGCGTTGCTGACCGCGGTGGGGAGCTGTTCAGCGGCGCTCACACCGGTCGTAGCACCGCTGCGGTAGCTGGCCAGACCCAGGCGCAGCAACCCGGCCGGGCTGACGCCGGTGGCCAGCCGGAGCTGGACAGGAATGGGCAGGTAGCGGAAGACGTTGCGCTCCACGCCCAGCCCGGAGACGTCCTTGGCGACACCGAACTCGGAATCCCACTGGCGCTGGTCGTCCGCGGCGGCACGGTGCAGCGAGGCCCGCTCGGCTTCGGTGAACTCCTTGGCCACCGAATCCAGGGCTGCGGTGACAGCGGGGAGCAAACCACCGGCCGACGGGTCCGACGGCTCCGCCGGCAGCTCAGCCGGCTTCCAACCGCCCAGGTGGATCAGGTAGTTGGGGCCGCCGGCCTTGGCGCCGGCACCCACGGAGGAGCGCTTCCAGCCACCGAAGGGCTGGCGCTGGACAATAGCTCCGGTGATCCCGCGGTTGACATAGAGGTTGCCGGCCTGGACCTTGTCCAGCCACAGCGCCAGCTCCGCCGGGTCCATCGTGTGCAGTCCGGCGGTCAGGCCGTAGGCGCTGGCGTTCTGCAGCTCAATGGCTTCCTCCAGGTTCCGCGCGGTCATCACGCCCAGGACCGGACCAAAGAACTCGGTCAGGTGGAAGTAGCTTCCCGGCTGCACGCCCTCGCGCACACCCGGGGAGTACAGCCGTCCGGTGTCGTCCAGCTTGCGCGGCTCCACCAGCCACGACTCACCCGTGCCCAGGGTGGTCAGCGCGTCCTTGAGCTTGCCGGCGGCGCGCTCGATGATCGGACCCATCTCCGTCTGCGGGTTCTGCGGGTAGCCCACACGGAGCGAGGAGGCGGCGTCGATGAGCTGGTGCCGGAAGCGGTTGGACTGTGCCACCGAGCCCACCAGGATCACCAGCGAGGCTGCCGAGCACTTCTGGCCGGCATGGCCGAAGGCGGACCGCACCACGTCCTTGGCCGCGACGTCCAGATCCGCGCTCGGTGTGACAATGATGGCGTTCTTGCCGCTGGTTTCGGCCAGCAGCGCCAGGTCGTGCCGCCAGGACCGGAAGAGCTTGGCGGTCTCGTACGCGCCGGTCAGGATGACGCGGTCCACGGCGGGATGCGAAATCAGGTGCTGGCCTATCGGGCCCTCCTCCACATCGGCCAGGACCAGGACGTCCTTGGAGATGCCGGCGGACCACAGAGCCTCGACCACGACGGCGGCGCAGCGCTTGGCCTGCGGAGCGGGCTTGATGATGACGCTGCTGCCGGCGGCCAGCGGGGCCAGGATGGAACCGGCGGTGATGGCGATGGGGAAGTTCCACGGCGGGGTCACCACCGTCAGCTGGGACGGAACGAAGGTGGCACCCTGCACCGCGTCCAGCCGCTCGGCGGAGAGCGCGTAGTAGTTGGCGAAGTCCACCGCCTCACTGATTTCCACGTCTCCTTCGGCCAGCGTCTTGCCCGTTTCGCTGGCGGCAACCTCAATCAGATCGCCACGGCGGGCGGAGAGTTCCAGCGCCGCACGGCGCAGGACCGCGGCGCGCCCGGCGCCGCCCAGTTCCGCCCAGGACGCTTGCGCCGCGACGGCGGAATGGACCAGCGCGTCGATCTGGGCCTCGGAGGTGTAGCTGGAGGCCTCCACCAGGTCGGCGCCGAGCCGCGATTCCGGGACCCGGGACAGGATGGCCCGGCCCCAGTCCCGTACATTGGGCAGTGAAGAGTCCGAGTCCTCGGCGTTGACGAATCCGCTGGCGTCCAGCTGCGGGGCGCGGTCGGTCTCCTGCTTCCGGTTGGGCTCCGGGACCATGGTGTCCAGGGCTGCCAGGGAGGCGCGGAACCGCTGCGTCTCACGTTCCAGCAGCGTGGGGTTGCTGGTCAGCTCGAATACGGCGGACATGAAGTTCTCCTGGCTTGCGTTCTCCTCCAGCCGGCGGATCAGGTAGCTGATGGC
>JBBRKU010000355.1:0-3527 GCA_038231735.1 Actinomycetales bacterium
CCAAAGCCTGCCCGGGCGCGACGCGGCCACCACCGGCAAGACCCCGGAAACAACAGAACCACAAGAGTCGAAGTCTCCACGGTTTCAGGGGATTGACAGTCCATCCTCGCCCATTTCTCGACCGACATCATCGTCGCCAGGCAATTCGAGAGTCGCCCTCCCCCAACGCCGTAATGGTCCCTGGATTAGACACCCCAACACTCCCGTTCAGTGGAGGTCAAGCAGGCGTGCTGTTGACGGCCCAGCACATGCCGTGCCGGGGACTTGGCAACGTACCCATCCGGGGCCGATTGCCTACCGTCACGCCTCAAGAGGCCTTCGGCCGGACGACCAGGACTGGACATGGTGCGTGGTCGATGACCTGGGTCGAGACCGAGCCCAGGTGCAAGCCGGGAAATCCGCCGTGCCCGCGTGAGCCAACGACGACGAGATCCGCATCCTTGGCGGCGTCGAGTATGGCTGACGCCGGTGAATCACTGTGAACGACCTGCCCGGTGGCGGCCGCGCCCTCATCTGCAGCGGACTTCAGGGCGTCAGCCTGCAGCATCTCAGCGAGTTGTCGGGGGAATCTTCCCCCGCGATTCGCCGGCGGCCGTTTCCAGTACCGCCGGGTACCACGCCATTGGAGGCTTGCTCCAGGCCGTGACCAGACGAATCTGGCCGCTACGCTTTTGGGCCCCGTCCACGGCCCAGTTCAGTGCTGTCTGAGAATGTTCGGAACCGTCAAACCCAACCACCATCACGAATGAACCCGTACTGGTCATTTGTCTTTCCTTCCCCTGCCTCAGTGAGAAGCCTAGACCCTTGGTGCCTGTGGCCTTCCCGGTCAGTGTTAAGGTCGGCACAGACCCGGATACCACCGTCGTTGTCATAGAGAGGGGACGCATGATGTGAATACGGGAGCTCGAGCACCCAAGGCGGCGTTGCGGGCCATCTTCGCGCGCTGCCGGGTGGCCTGCTCCAGATACGGGGCCAGATGCTCAAACTGGGCCGTATCCGGTGCGGCACTGGCCTCGCCTGTGGCAAAGATGGTCAGGATCTCTGCCATTTCCTCAAGCGAGAAGCCAAGGGGCTTCATCTGCTTGATGACCATGAGCCGTTCGAATTCGTCTTCGAATACACCCGGAAGCCGCCGTCGGTTCGGGCCATTGCGGGCAGCAGCCCGACGTCGTCGTAGTGCCGGATGGTCCGCAGGGACAGCCCGGTCCGCTCCGCCAGCTCGCCGATGAGCATCGTGCGGAAAACGTTGCCCTGTGGGGCGTGGTGGTTTCAGTCATTGTCGTTCAGAGGATCATCCTGGGTTGCCGGTCCCGGCGGTGACGCGGGCTTTCCTTGCCTCGATGGGATAAACGGCAGTGTCGTCTCAGGGCCTACCAGTATGAAAGTTTGATCTCTATTCCGTTGGACATTCGTTAGGGTTTCGACAGATGTGGCGTCAGTTATTTGCCGATTGAGGACATAACGTCTAAGGGTGAACGAATCTGTAGTGAGCGCGAGTGTGGATGTTATTTTTCCGTGCCTGAACGAACGTGGCGCCCTGTTGTGGGTGCTCTCCCGGCTACCGCCGGGGTATCGGGCCATCGTGGTGGACAATGGGTCCACCGATGGCTCCGCGGAGCGGGCTGACGAACTTGGTGCCATGGTGGTGCGGGAGCCGGTGTGTGGATTCGGCTCGGCTGCGCATGCGGGTCTGCTGGCCGCGACGGCCGATTATGTCGCTTTCTGCGACTGCGACGGCTCCATGGATCCGGCCCAGCTGCCCTCTCTGCTGGCCCCTATCCTGGCCGGGACGGCGGATCTGGTCCTAGGCAGCCGGCAGCCGCAGCGCCGTTCGTGGCCGGTGCACGCCCGGATCGCCAACCGGGTGCTTGCCTGGCGGTTGCGGCGGCTAACCGGCGAACCGGTCACAGATCTGGGCCCCATGCGGGTGGCCGGCCGGGAGGCCCTTATTGGGCTTGATCTGGTGGATAGGCGAAGCGGTTATCCGCTGGAAATGTTCCTCAAAGCAAGCCAGCGCCGCTGGCGGATCGCCGAGCTGCCGGTCACTTACGCCCCGCGCACAGGTAGGTCCAAGGTCACCGGAACCGTCCGGGGCACCATCACCGCCGTCCTGGACATGTCGGCCCAACTCAAGGCCGCCCGGCTTCTGTTGAGGAACACGCCGGTCCAACACCTCACCGGCTCCGAAGAACAAGAGTGATACGTGAAATGAATCTGACCATTGCGGTCATCGCCAAGGAGTGTCTGCCCGGAAGGGTAAAAACCCGCCTGTGCCCGCCTCTGACCCCCGTCCAGGCTGCCGGTCTTGCCCAGGTCAGCCTGAGCCAGACGCTGGAGACCGTCCGGCTGCTTCCCGCGGCCCTGCGATTTCTGGTGATGGAGGGAACGCCAGGCGAGCAGGACGCGTCCGGGTTCCGGGTCCTCCCGCAGGCCACCGGCGGCCTGGATGAACGCCTTGCCGCCATCTGTGACCTGGCCGGGGGTCCCCTGCTTATCATCGGTATGGACACCCCGCAGCTGGACCGCACCCATGTGGAGGATCTGCTGACCGATTGGGCATCACCTGCACCGTTTTGCGATGCGTGGCTGGGGCCGGCCAGTGACGGCGGGTTCTGGGCGCTGGCCATGCGAGACCCACGTGGGGAACACATCCGGGGTGTGCCGATGTCCACCGACCGGACCGGTGCAATCCAGCTTGACCGGCTGATCAATGCCGGACTCAACGTCGGCGTTTTGCCCCGCCTGGACGACGTGGACACCTTCGACGACGCCCGGACCGTCGCGGCGCTGGCTCCCGCAACGGCCTTCGCCGCCGCCGTCGAGGTTCTGAGCGCCGACGTGGCGGTGGGAAGCCAGCCATGAGCCAGGCAACACTCACCGCAAGCCCCACACATCCTCCTCCCCCGCCCCGGACGGATTGGGCCACCCAGGAGGTGCCGGGTTCGCTCTTTGGTCAGGGTTCAGCCGAACCGTACGCCCGTGCGCTGGGCCGCGGGACGGGATCCCTGACCATACGCCCGCTGGCAAGTACCACCGGTCCGGAGGCAGTTGTTCTCGATGTACGGGGCTGGTGCGCTCCGGCCACGACGCTGGAGGTGGCCCTGTTGGGCAACCTTTCCGGACCCTTGCTGGATATCGGGTGCGGACCGGGCCGTCTGCTGGCCGCGGCTCAGGGCCTGGGGATGACCGCGCTGGGACTGGACACCAGCCCGCGGGCCGTGGAGCAGGCCCTCAACCGGGGGGCCCGGGCACTGGAACAATCAGTTTTCGCACCGGTTCCGATGGCGGGACAGTGGCGCTCCGGGGTGCTCCTTGACGGAAATATTGGCATTGGTGGCAACGTAGGGGCCCTGCTGCGCCGTTGTGGCCAGCTCCTGGCCCCGGAGGGGACACTGCTGGTGGAGGCGGAGGCCGATGACAGTGTCGATGTAGCCTTCCAAGCGGTGATGGAGGACGAGGCAGGCAATATTAGTGACCCGTTCCGGTGGGCGCGCGCGGGCCGGCACGCCCTCGGCGTGCACGCAGAG
>JBBRKU010000356.1:0-3511 GCA_038231735.1 Actinomycetales bacterium
GAGCTTGTTGGAGACGTCCACGTTGGCCGCGGTCTGGCCGGTGAGCCCGATGGCCACGCCGTTGGTTTCCCTGATGGACGCCGCCTTGGCGCGCACGTCCGCCACGACCTGAACGGTGCTGGCGCTGGCCGGCCCGTCCTTAGGGATGACCTGGAAGACGGCCGTCTGGCGGCTGTCGCTCAGCGCTACGGGCACCGCTGCAACCACGTAGGGCACCGAGCGCAGCTGCGTGGCCACGTCCAGCTCCCGCTGCTGGGCCTGGCTGTCGCTGAGCCCGGCGGGCAGGCTGCCGACCACGATGATGGGCCCGGTCATGCCCTCGCCGAAGTTGCGGCCAGTGATGCTGTAGGCCTGGTAGGCGCTGGAACCCACCGGCTCCGCACCGCCGTCGGGCAGGGCCAGCCGCAGCCCGGCGGCCGGAACGGCCACGATGCCCAACGCCAGGACGGACCCGACGACGGCGATCACCGGGTGCCGTGTGACCAGTCCACCCCAGCCACGGCCGCTGCGCCGCGTGTCCTCCAGAGCATCGTCCGCTGCACTGACGAGCGCGCGGTGTTCGGCGGCCTTGGCCCGGGCCCGCCTGGAGACCAGCCGGTGGCCGATCAGGCTCAGGATGGCCGGGGTCAGGGTCAGTGCGATGAGGACAGCAATGCTGACCGTGCCGGCGGCGGCCAGGCCCAGCACGGCCAGGAACGGCAGCCCTGGAACGGCCAGCGCGGCCAGGGCGATGACCACCGTCAGGCCCGCAAAGAGTACCGCATTGCCGGAGGTGCCGGCGGCGCGGGCCACCGATTCCTCCGGCTCCATTCCGGCCAGCAGCTGGCCGCGGTGCCGGTTGACGATGAACAGCGAATAGTCGATGCCCACGGCCAGACCCAGCATGAGGGCCAGCATCGGGGAGATCGAGGACATGTCGATCACCCCGGTGAGGGCGAAGGTGCCACCCACGCCCACGCCGACGCCGATGATGGCCATCAGCAGCGGCAGCCCGGCGGCGATCAGGGTGCCGAGCATGACGATCAGGACCAGGGCGGCCACGGCGATGCCGATCACCTCCGCGGTCCCGAAGATTTCCGAGATGTCCTGGGTGATCTCCTTGCTCGGGTAGACCCTGACCCCGGAAGCGCCGGTCTGGCGGACGACCTGCTGGACCTGCGCCCGGACCGCCGGTGTCAGCGCGTCGATGGAGGTGGTGAACTGAACCTGTGCGATCGCCGCCTGGCCATCCTGGGAGACGAAGCGCAGTCCCTTTGAGGCCTCGGCCTGCCCCTTGCCGAGCGCCAGCTCGGTCTTCTTCTGCGCCAGCTGGGCCACGCCGCCGTCGTACGTCTTCCGGTTCGCGTCGTATAGGGCCTGGTCCCCGGCCAGCTGCTGCCTTCCGGCGTCCAGCTGGGCCTGTGCCGCGGTGAGCTGTGCCTGCTGGGACGCCAGCCCGGGCGTGCCGGCGGGCGCAGCGGCCAGCGCGGCCTTCTGCCGGTCCAGCTGGGCCTGCTGCGCGTCCAACTGGATGCCCCCGGCCTGCAGCCGCGTCGCGGCCGCATCCAGCTGCGGCTTACCCGCATCCAGCTTGGCTTGGGCGGCGGCCAGCTGCTGCTCGCCGTCGGCAATCTTGGCCGCGGCGCCGTCCAGGGTCGCCTGGGTGCTGAACGGGTCCACCGCGCTCTGCACGTCCGGCACCGATTTCAGCTTGGCCAGGGACTGGGAAATTTCGTCCCGCTGGGCCAGGGTGAGCGCCGTGCCGTCGGGGGAGGAGAAGACGATGGTCCCGCTGCCGCCGGCGGCCTTGGGCAAGTCCTTCTTGAGCTTGTCCAGCATCTGCTGGGTCTCGGTGCCGGGGATCTGGAAGTTGTTGGACATCTGTCCGTGGAAGAGACCGGCGGAGCCGCCGACCAGGAGCACGATCAGGGCCCAGGCGCCGATGACCAGCCAGCGGTGCCGGAAGGAGAATTTGCCGAGGCGGTACAGGAGCAGGGCCATGGTGGTTGTCGTTTCTGTCAGGGCCGGAGGTGGGTGGGCGCAGTTACTGGGAGAAGCCATGATGCAGCAGGCCTATGGAGTCGATGAGAAGCCCCCGGAGCTTGGCCAGCGAGGCCGGACTCATGTCCCCTCCGTGCCGGGCGAACCAGATTTCCAGGGCCGCCTTTCCGCAGGAGAGCACGGAGCCCACCAGCGCGTGCAGGTACAGCTCATCGACGTTGCCGCCGAGCCGGTTGGTGACCGCGGCGATGATTTTGCTGCTGCAGTTGTCCCAGGCTTCCAGCTGGAAGCGGGACAGCTGCGGATGGTCGTGGGTGAGGGTGAAGGTCTCCGCGATGGAGGCCAGATGCCGGGGATCGGCGACGGCGATCAGCGCGTGTTGGGCGGATTCCAGCAACGGTTCATCCGCCGGACGCGCCAGGAGCTGTTCCAGGACGCTGTCCAGATAGCTCTGGGTGTAGCTGGCGATCGCGGCTTCGGCACTGGAGAAGTAATTGAAGAAGGTCCGCCGAGAGACGCCGGCCGCGTCGGCAACATCGTCAGCGGTGAACTCGCCCATACCCCGGGCACGGAGGAGTCCCAGCGCGGCGCTGGCAATCGCATCCCGGGTGGCGGCCTTGTTAAGTTCGCGTCGCGAGGGCTGGGGGGTTGACTCATCGGCTGGTGTCACATGGCTACACTAAGTGCATCTTTGCACTCTGTGCAAGCCTGATCCGGGAATCTGCTCACCGAGTGTGGTGGCCGATAGGCAGAATCGTCTTCTGCCCAGCGGTGCCCGGGTTCAGTGAGCAGAACGGTTCAGTGAGCAGAGCCGTTCCAGGCTAGGCGCCGCCCAAAGGCGCCCCGGCCGCCGTCGTATTCTGCGCCAGGTAGGCGGACTGACCGGTGGCACCCGGCTCGCCGGCCGCGATCGGAACGGCATAGACGGCGGTCCCGTAGACGCAGATTTCGGTCCAGTTCTGGCCCATATCCGAGGCGTCAAAGCGCATGGCGACGACGGCGTTGGCACCCGTTTGCTGAGCCTCACTGACCATCCGGGCCATCACCTCATGCCGGCTCTCGTACAACGCGTGCGTCATTTCCGGCAGCTCGCCGCCGCCCAGGGAGCGGAAACTGGCGGTGAACTGGGCGCCGATATGGCGTGACCTCACCGTCAGCCCCATCACCTCGCCGAACACCGCGTCGATCCGGTAGCCGGCAATGTCGTTCGTGGTCACAACAAAGCCTACCGCCCGTCCAAGCACCGCCCCGAGTGGGGAGATCTGCCCCGCTTCTTCCATCTATTGGGGGCAGATCTCCACATTCGGCGCGGTTTACCGACGGTTCGTTCGGACGGCAAACGCTCAGGCGTTCGCCAGTTCCTTGTCCTGCGCGGGGTCTTGTGCGGACGCGGACTTACCGCCGGATGCGCCGTCCACGGCCGGGACATCCGCGTCGGCAGGGGTGTCGTCGCTGAACGGATCCCCGGTGCGCGCGGCATTGTAGAGGCCCAGATCCAGCATGCCCTGCCGCTTGGCCACGATGGTCGGAA
>JBBRKU010000357.1:0-3502 GCA_038231735.1 Actinomycetales bacterium
GGCGGCCTCGGAGAGGTCGCTCGCGACGACGCACTCCGCGCCTGCCCGTCGCGCAGCTGCCACCACAAGGGCGCCGATCGGGCCGGCACCGTTCACGAGGACGGTTTTGCCTTCCAGCGAACCAGCCCGGTTGACGGCGTGGATAGCGACCGCGAGGGGCTCGGCCACCGCTGCCTGCCGGGTGGTTACCCCGGCAGGCAGGCGGCGGAGCTGGCTGGTGGGGACAGCCTTGCGGGAAGAAAAGGCGCCATCCGTGTGCGGGCGGTGCGCCGCGCTGCCGTAGTAGCTGACATGAGGGCACAGGTTGGTCCGCCCGGCCAGGCAGTCGGCACAGTCGCTACAGTAGACCGCCGGGTGGACTGTGACGGCGTCGCCAACCGCGTAGCCCTTCACACCGTCGCCGAGGCGCGAGATGCGCCCTGCGACTTCGTGGCCCAGCACCAGGGGGTCGGCCAGAATGCTGAGCCCGGAGGCCCCATGGCTGACATAGTGCAGGTCCGATCCGCAGATACCGCCGTATTCGATGTCTACGATCACCGAGTCGGGCGGGCACTCCGGATCCGGACGCTCTTCGAGACGAAGATCGCCCGCCGCATGGACAACTACTGCTTTCACGCCGCGTCCTCCACGAGCGTGAGGTCGCGGCCGCGGGTTTCCGGGGCGAAGAACGTGGCGGTGAACGCGATGGCCGAGTACAAGACCATAAGCGCGGCAACCGGCCACCACGAGTTGGTGAACAGAACCAGCAGGCCACTTGCGATGATAGGTGCGAGACCGCCGGAGAGCACACCGCCGATTTCCTTTGCCAGCGCGAGCTGGGTGTAGCGGTTTCGGGATCCGAAGAGCTCGTTTCCGTAGGCGGACTGGACGGAAAACATGCCCAGGACCGAAATGGAGAGCCCGATGATCAGCGCGAGCGACACCAGGAACGGATCACGGGATTGCAGCATGAGCATGGCCGGGATGGCGAAGAGCAGCTGGAAACCGGACAGTGCCCGGTACATGGTGCGGCGTCCCAGCCGGTCGGAGAGCCATCCAGCCAGCGGGACGGTGCCGAAGCCGATGACGGAGCCGATCAACAGGGCGAACGTGCCGACACTCTTGTCCATCTTCAGCGCCGTGAAGATGTAGCCGATCAGGAAGGTCTGGATCATGGCCGAATTGCCGGATTCGCCGATGCGCAGGGCCATGAGCAGGAAGAAGGACTTGCCCTTGCGGGCGGTGGCTCGATTCCCCACGGATTGGCCGGACTCGTCGGCCACCGGGCGGCCGGCCTCCGCCTCAGCGGCCATCTGCTGGCGGGTTTCCTCGAAGACCGGGCTTTCCTTTAGGTTCCGGCGCATCCACAGGGCGTAGATGGTGATACCGATGCTGGCGATGAATGGCAGGCGCCACCCCCAGGACATGAGCGCCTCATCCGGCAGGAGTGTCAGGAGAACCCATAGACCGGATGCCAGCAAGGTGCCCGAGTTGGTGCCCAGGCAGACGAAGGAAGCGATTAGCCCCCGCTTCTGCCGGGGCGCGTACTCGGCCAGCATCACGGAAGCGCCGGAGAGTTCGGCACCGGCGCCGAAGCCCTGGGCCATGCGCAATGCCACCAGCAGGATCGGGGCCATGATCCCGATCTGCCCATAACCGGGCAGGAAACCAATGAGCATGGTGGACAGACCCATCAACGTGATGGTTGCCACCAGGACCTTCTTCCGGCCCACCCGGTCACCCATGCGGCCGAAGAACCAGGCACCCACCGGACGGGCCAGGAAGCCAACGCCGTAGGTAAGGAAAGCGACCAGCATGGCCACCGTCGGATCATAGTTGGGGAAGAAGATCCTGGGGAAAATGATGGCGGCCGCCAGCGAATAGAGCTGGAAGTCCATGTACTCCATGGCCGTGCCGAGCCAGCCGGATACTGCTGCGTTGATCAGGTCTTTGGACGACCGTGTGGTCTGTCCTACCTGGATAGTTGTTGTCATGGACCCCTCTGTCCTGTACGCCCGCCATTGGGCCCCTCCAGCGAGCCCGACTCTGGGCATCGCTGGGTAACAACTGCCATTCAAGCACTGCCATACAAGTTAGTCAAACCTTCCGCTGATTGTTTTCCCGCCCGGCCCCCTTAAGGTTGAAGCATGTCTTCCACGCCGGCAATCCGCCGCAGCTCCGCCCGGCTCACAGCGTACGCGCAGATCCGCGACCGGATCATATCCGGCCAGGATGCCCCGGGGGCCCTTCTCTCCGAGAATGAACTCGCCCAGCTGCTGGGCACCAGCCGCCAGCCCATCCGTGAAGCGCTGCTGCTCATCGCCCAGGAAGGTCTTGTCGACATCCGTCCGCAAAGCGGCACATACGTCGCTTACATAGACCCGGAAACCGTGGCCCAGGCCCAATTTATCCGCGAGGCCATCGAAGTCGCTTCCCTAAAGGAGTGCGCCCAGAACATCACGCCCGCTGCCGCCCAGTCACTACGCGAGCTGTTGGACCGGCAGGATCGGTGTACTTCACGCGAGGAGTTCTACCCCCTTGACGAGGAATTCCACCGCGTCCTGCTGGCGATAGCCGGGCACGGAACCGCTTGGGCCACGGTGGCCAACGCCAAGGGCCATCTGGACCGGGCACGGTACCTTGGCCTGAGCGGCTTCCGGGGAATTCCCGAGTACGCCGGTGACCACCGTCAGGTGCTGGAGGCTCTGGTGGCCGGCGATCTCAACGCCGCCGAAGACAACCTGCGCCGCCACCTGCGATTCGTACTGGATGACGTTGCGAGCATCCGCGAGGCGCGCCCCGAGCTGTTTTTTCCGCCCGTCCAGTCCGAGCGGCGGTCAGGGCGCCCCGCCAGAGTCTAGGACGCGTCCATAGCGAACCTCGCTATTGCGAACCGCGGCAGGTCAAGCGGACTCGGAGTCAGCCGTTAGAACAGGTCGGCCAGATCCTCGTTGACCTCGTCCGGGTCGAAGGCCTTCGGGTCCAGCGTTTCGCCTGGCTGCAGTCAGCCGTCCGCCGGTGCGGCGCGGAAGCTGCCCGCCGTCGTCGGCCTAGGTCATACGTGGTCCCACGATAGCTGCCAACCTGGAAATGGTGCAGGTGGTAACCCAGCCAGCCGAACAACGCCTGGAGAACGTCGTGCAGCTGGCTGAGCAGCATGTCCGAGGGCACCAAGACGCGCCGCCAGATAGGCCGCTTGGGCCCCATCAGCATAATTTTGAGCTGGAAGACCTGGGCGCCTGTGCGCACTTTGGATGAGTCGGCACGATTTTTCGGTGCCGACTCTTTTCAGCGGAGACATCCCGCGGGCTGTCCAGCTCAGGTATCGTAAACGACGTCGTCCGCAAAGTCAGCTGCCACGCAGCCGATGACGGCAGGGGGCACCCGGGAATGCATTCCTGTCTCGATAAGCCCCAGCGCGGCGAGCTGTTCCAGGTGCTCCACCACGCTTCGGGTCAGCGCACCGACGAGTGCCTTCTCCACCTCCAGGGCATAGTCTTCCGCGGCCAGGACGCCCTTGACC
>JBBRKU010000358.1:0-3493 GCA_038231735.1 Actinomycetales bacterium
ATTGGCCCCAGTAGGGGCGGTGGCGGACTGCCCACGCTCCTACCCAACGACGGATTCGATTCGACTCGATTCGACGGATATCCACTTTAATTTGGTCGGTTTGTGGTCTTGACAATGGGGAGCGTTATAATGCCTCCACCCAGGTCCAGTTCCGAGTACCCAGAGCATAGACATGGACGCGTCGGCCGTCCACTTCAATATCGCGGCCAGATATCGCTTGCGGACCCTCGTCGGGATAGTTCGGGTCGTGGATGAGGAAGGCATCGTCGTCGGCATTGAAGTCAATGCCGATCTGATCGTCCTCGCCACTGTTGGTGTGGTTGACGGCCCGCATTACCTGTAAAGCTGTTCCGTGATCGAAAAATGGCGTCGCCCACCCGTTCCACCTGGAGCCGTCTGTATATCCGGTGACCGGGGTGTCGACAGTACCCTCCAGGATGAAGCGTCCCACGTAATATGGCGTACCGGCCGACGATATGTGACTCATTGTCTCCTCCCTAACAATTGCCCGGCAGCTCTCGATCCGTGAAAGGATCAACACCGTGGTTGACCGCGTGCGACGCCCCCGGAGCGGCGCGTTCAGACCGACATGACCCCGGACTCAAGAGCCCTGGGTGTCGATTCCTCAGACGGGCCAGATCGGGCCGGGCTGCCATCTGCCCCGGACAACAGATCCGGCACTTTCAGATGGAGTGCCGGGAAACGCCGTCACGGCCGTTGAAGTGTATTGAACCCGCCTTCCACATCCCGTCAGCCCATCCCCGGGTCCTTTGAAACGTTCACCCGGGTGAACATAGCACGTCATGCCAGCGCACCACCGCGTGCTGCCGAATGGGATATCAGGGAAGCAGCGGACTCGGCGAAAATGTCATCGACAAGCTGCTTGAGTAGCGCATCACCAAGAGCATCGAATGCCACGATGGGGAGCAGCCGGCGAAGCCGCTTCATCGCATCCCGCAGCAGGTCAGATCGCGTGATTGCGGGATTCTGTGCGGCCGCGGCCAGGAAAGAATGGGCGACCTGCCGGGCCAGAGGTCTGCTGCCGGCCAGATTCGGCCGCTCAGTGATCTGCACCAGTTCATCTTCCCCCAGCAAGACGAGGAGCGTGTACGGGTCGGGCGTGTCTGGAACATGAAGAATGGTGGCCCGCCACCAGGTACGCCCGAACGTATTTCGCAGGCCCCGGATGCCTCCCGTGAACCGCTCCAGACTCGTGGAGCTGCCGCCAGGGCCGGGGAAGCGCCATCGTACCACATCGGGCAGGACGACACAGGCCAGAAACTCCCAGATCCCCGGTTGGGAAGCCTCTGCGGGCGAAAGATCCATGTGCGAATGGAGGATCCTGCTGGAGTCCGCGTCGAACCGGGTACGCTGGACATCATTGAGCCGGGCGGGAAATCCCGTGTCATCGGCGGCCACCCGGATCAGCTGCTGGAGTCGCTCCAGGTGACCGGCCGGCACACGGCGACCACCCGTTGGTGTGTAGATTACGTGGGTGTGACTCACAGCCCCCATCGGGCGCAGAGTCTCCGGAGGCAGATTGCAGCGCTCCTCCGCCAGCGCACGGGCCACCCCGGGAGTCAGGCGCGGATACAGGAGCACAGGCTAACCCTCCTGAAACAGATGCAGCCGTGCCTGGAGCATGCATTCGAAGCGGCCGGGTGTCCGCCGACGTTGTTGCTGCAGCCCGTCCAGGCTATCAAATGGAAACAGCGTGTTGAGCAACCGGCGCATTGCCGCCCCGATCGACTCCTCGCCGTATGTTTCGGCATGCCCGACGAATTCGTCGTTATCCAGTACCGCCAGGATCAGAGTCCGCGCCACATCGAACTGGATCGCCTCGGTGATCACCGTAGCAACCGGGTCCGTCGCTGAGACAGCCCGCGCCACGCGCTCCGTTTGGGCGTTGATGAACAGCCGCATCCCCCCGAGCACCAGTTGTCGCAGATCATCCAGGTCCCAGTCCAGATACCAGGCAGCACCCGTGGGTAGCCAGGCGTGCGCGTCGAAATCAATGACTTCCATCGGGAAGCGCGCGGCCTGACCTTCCAGCAGCACCAGACGCTCATCGCGCCAGAGCAGGGATCCGGGGCGCACGGGGGCCAGTCGGGATGCGCCCTGGCCGGCCCCCGCCAGCACCAGCTGAGTCTCCAGGCGCAGCCGATCCGCAAGCAGACCACCGGCCAGGTGCAGATCCAGCACCGTCTCGCTGGTGGGCGTGTCCGGGATCGCCGCGCTGTCGCCGCGCCCGCGCAGGCTGGTTGACGGGCAGTGCCAGGCCAGCACCAGACTCAGGCCATCGGCCGGGGCCAGTTCACAATCCGCCCGCACTCCGGCGGTGTCCAGCACCAGGCGCACGCGCACGTCCACCGGCGTCGCGGCGTCCCAGTGGGGCAGCCGATCACCCAGGGGCTCGGGCCCGTCATTGATCAGCAGATACCACTCCACGCTCTGCACGCGCCCCGGACGCGGACGACGGTAAGGGAAGGCCTGGATACGCGCCATTCACTGTACCTCGCTCGCAGTGAGAATCACACCCACCATCACGCCATCCGGGATGCTTACCGCGACCGACCAGGGCCCCGATCTATCCCGCGGGATGAGCAGGGTCGCGCCGCCTGTCTGCCGCATGCCGTCCGGGCCTTCCCATTCCAGAATTTCCGGTCTATGCTCGCCGACCGGCGGTTCCTCTTCCAGGTCACCCCCATCAAGTACTGCCCCGGCGGTCACCATGATTCGGGTGCCCGTGGAGTCTGCTGCCGGATAAACAGTGAATCGGGTAATAAGCGCCGGCTGATCCGCGATCAGGCGCAGTTCCCCCTCGCCTTCGATCCGCAGCTGCGCCCGGCCAGGAGTTCCCCGGGGGGCAGGGGCGCCTGCCGCAGTGCTGCCGGCCTCCCTGTTACCCCCGCCGCTCTCCGCGGCCTGCCCTGACCCCTGGCTGCCCCCGCCCCCGGCCCCGCCCGGGCCCGCATTTCCCCCACCGCCAGTGGCCGCGGTTTGCGCCGGGGGTGGAACGGGCTGTATGCGAACCCCTGTCCCACCGATCGCCGGCAGCAGGCTGCCCAGTCGGTCAGCGAACCCGCCGAGAGGCACAATGATCGCGCCATCCTCCGGGGCCGCTGCTGATGCGGGCGCCGGCATGGCAAACACATCCATGGCCTGCTGGATGTCCCGCAACGCCACATTGACCCAGACCCGCTCGTCGCGACTCTCCAGTGCGGAGGACACCCAGTTGTCGTGTGTTGGTGGTTCTGCCGCCGCAAACACCGGGTCAACACCTTCATCGCAGAGGAAAACTCCGGCGTATTCCATCTGATTGGACGGCAGGCCTGGCCCACTCAGATACTTCACCACCAGTTCCGCGCGCCGCATCAGCGCCACGTGATGACTCCGGCTATCAACTGGTTTCGGAAATTCCTCGGGCCCCGTATCCTGCTGTTGACGCGGCCGCACCGGGAATCGCTGGAGGGACAGGAGGCCGAGATGTCTG
>JBBRKU010000359.1:0-3492 GCA_038231735.1 Actinomycetales bacterium
CGGACAGGATAGAGGCGGAAAGCGTCGGAAGGGACCTCAAGGATCTGCGCCGGCGCGAACACCGCCGGGCCGCCCGGAGCCGGGACGTCCACAATCGCCTGGTCGGCCTCAGGCACGCCAGCCTGGAGTGAACGCAAGATCCAGCCACCATGCTGTCTCGGCTCAGCCACACCGTAGAAGGACGTCAAACCGGCCCTTCGCGTTGAGGCATGGTTGGGTTTGTTTCCTCCGGTACGGGCGGTACCCTCCTGCTGCGAGTGGGCATCTGAGTCTCCAGTAGGTGAAATTGCGGAATCCCCGGACAACGCGGCGGGTGGTTTCGATGACGCCGTTGATGGCTTCGGTTGAGCCGTTGGAGGCGCTGGTATCGAAGTAGGCCAGGCTCGCGCTCTTCCAGCAGGGTTCTCCCGAGTCTGGCGACCTGTGGCTTCTGTCTTGATCGCGTCCCATTCGGTGTGCCAGGACACGCCGAGCTGGTGTGCCAGAAACTGCGAAGGGCCCCATTCAGGGCTCCCGTTCAGGGCTTGGCCGGGACTCCCGGACAGCCATCGCCCCGCGGATTCTGATTGCAGTCGTCGGCGTAGATTTTGGTTTCCGAGCGCCAGACGCTGACCTGGACGGGCGCCGAGGTAAACGTTCCCTGGCCCGGAATAGGCAACGCAGGTCCTCCATTGACCGCGTATGTCCCGCGGAAGTTAGTGGCGACCCTGACCGGATAGTCGCCGGTGGTTGTGTAGACGTGGCTGGTCGCCGTTTTCTCGCCCCAGCGCGACTCCGGCAGCGGGCCGCCGGCGAAAGGTGTTGGTCCCAAGGCAGCGCCGTCGCCATAGGCCCAGACGTATTCAACAGGCGTGGCCGTGAGATGCACTTTCTGGCCAAGGAGGTCGATGTCGAAAGCCTGTTGTTTTGCGTCCGCGTAAAAGTTTGTTTCCGCTCCGCGCAATGTGTTTGGGCCGGGCTGGCTGGCCACTGTGGCAGCTACGACGTTTGAGTTCTTGAAATCTTGCTCGATCCTGGCCGCTATTTCAGCCATAATGTCTCGCGGCTTTTCTGAGTAGACGCAGGTAGGGCCTTTGAAAAATGTCCACACGGGTGGAGCAAATTCTTTTGGCGACGAATACCAGTTGACCGGCTTCCCTCCGTCGGCGGCGGTGCATTGGACCGTTGAGGCCAAGCATGCTTTGTCGAAATTGTTGTCGCTTACGAAACAGAGGAAGTCGAATTTGTATTGATCCGGCGCATCTGGGACCCCAACAGGCACGGAACCAAACAGGTCAGATCCAGGAATGGAGTTCCAACCCTTGGTGCCGATCCCATGGTCAATCCAATCAACATTGGGTGGTGGTTCCGAGTCTTCGGCCCCAGTTGCCTCCGACGCAATGAGAGTTGCAGATCCGAGAAACAGGAGCACTGCGGTTACAGTGCCACCCAGACTTAAGACCGATTTCATTGGGCTGTGCCACTCACATGTTCAGCTGCCATAGCCGTCCAATGATTGTCTGCGTATGTACCGACGAGGATATCGGTGATTGGCTTGCTGTCCGGATGGTTCTCAGCGATGGTCTTGTCCGGTCGGTGGTAGGAGATGGCTGTTTGACGGACGACGAGAATGACCTGGTAATCGTTTGTTGGCGTTTTCATGAATTTGCTCTGGGCCGCCTCCACAATCATTCTCCCGCCAACTGTCCATCTTCCCTCCTGGTGCCATGCGGGAAGAGCATGCCTGACGTTGGCGCAAGTAGTGCAAGTATGGGCCGAAATCGAGTCAAGCGCTTGCCCATCCCCTGTCTCATAGGCGTACGACAAGACTTCATACCAGTATTTTGAGAATGCGACGAGTCCTTCCTTGGAAAACTCATCGGCCAGTGGTGGCTTGACTGGGACGGGTACGTTTTGCGCCGGGCCGTTGGCATCGGCGGGCTTGTATTGCGGCGTCGCGGTTGGAGTGGCCGAAGCGCTGGTGGTCCGACCGCTGCTGGGTGAGCCGGCGGCGGACGAGTCTGGGCTTGCTGTGGGTGCGGCACCTGCGCCGCCCACACAGCCGGACAGAGCCAAGGCGATTGCGATGCCGCCGGCGGCTACGGCACCCGGGGGAATGGTCATGCGCGTTCGAGGGCGGCGGAGGCTGATGGAACGAGAGCTCATTGAATCCCCCAACTGATTCGGCCAAGTGCTCAGGGTGGGTTAACCGTAGCTCAGATCACAAAATGCGTCCAAGGTTTTCCACAGGTCTCGGATTCGCCGGATAACACAGGCATCAAATGGCGGCAACCACCTCACAGGTGAGGCTTGAAGGTCCGGTTTCCGCTGATGTGTTCCGCAGTCAGGGCGATCCAATGGCCGTCCTTGTAGACCGCGACCATGATGTCGTCCATCTGCTTTGAGCCGGGGATGAGTTCGTCGATGGTCCCGTCGGCGCGGTAAAACCACTGCAGCGTCTGATGGACGGAGAGAATGACCTGGTAGTTGCCCTCTGGGGTCAGGACGAAGGCGGACCGGGCGTGGTCGACCAGCACTTTTCCGCCGACCGTCCATCTGCCCTCTTTGTGCCAGGACCCGTCGCCCGCCTTGACTTTGGCGCAGGGGATGCAGCTTGGATCGCTGATGGCGTCCAGCGGCGCATAGTCGCCGGTTTCGAACCCGTAGGAGAGGATCTCGTACCAGTGATTGGCGAAGGCTTCGATGCCGGCTTTCGAAAACACATCGGCCAGTGGCGGTTTGGCCGGGACGGGAACATTCTGGCCGGGGCCGTGTTCGTCGGCAGGCCGGAAGATGGCTGTCGGAGTGGCTGAAGATGTGAGAGCGCTGGCCGCGACGGAATGGGGCGAAGCCACGGCCAGCTGGTCCTCAGAGGACAGGGTTGCGGTCTCGACGGAGCAGCCGGACAGTATTAGGGTCGTGGCGATGGCGGCTGTGAGTTCAAAGAGTGAGCGCATGGGATCCCCCGAGGGTTCGATGAGGCGCCGGTCAGCGTGCGCTAACCGTAGTCCAGATCAGACGAGCGGGTTGAAGTTATCCACAGGCGGTCCTGGAACGAGTCCGAAGGGGGCCCGGCGGCCGGATCCCAGCGGCTAGCTCGCTGGCAGGAGTCCGAGCCGGGCAAGCCTGCTCCGGGCCGCCAGTTCGCTGGGTCCGGTCCTGTCCAGCGCCAGGCCGGTGGCGCCGAGTACCAGTCGTCCCGGGAGCACAACCGGCAGCGGGACGGGACCGAGGTGGGCCCTCCGCAGCCGGAGCATGTCGCGATATTTGGGTTCCAGGCTGGCTACGGCAGCTGCAAACAACACCCGGTAGCCCGGCTTCAGGATGGGATGAAGCGGAGGGTTGCGGATGAAGTCCACCATTTGGGTGACGTGTTCGTCGTAGCGCAGGTCGCCGTCGTCGTACCACTGGTCCAGCATCCGGTGCATCTCGGCTTCGCTGCGGGGTGCGTCCTTGACGGCCATCAGCTCTCCGGCGAGGGCCCACTCGCGCACGTAGGCGTCCGGTCCGCCG
>JBBRKU010000360.1:0-3491 GCA_038231735.1 Actinomycetales bacterium
AGCCTCCGGCCGCCGGCGGTGTTGACCACGGCGGACCCGCTGATGATCCGCACGCGCGCCTTAGCGGCCGGCCCGGCCACCGCGGTGGCCACCGCGGAGAGGTCCGGCCGGGCCTCCAGGACGGCTGCCACTTCGATGCCGGCGCTCAACAGATCCTCCACCAGGGCGTACGCCGAGTCGTTGGTGGTACTGACAACCACCCGTGAACCCGCGGCCACGGCGTAGCGGTTCAGGTAGCTGCGCACCGCCGAGGCCAGCACGATGCCCGGGCGGTCGTTGTTCTCAAAGACCAGGGGGCGCTCGTGGGCGCCCGGGGCCAGCACGACCTGGCGTGCCCGGATGTGCCAGATCCGCTGCCGGGAGACCCCGGCCGCGGCAGGCGAACCCAGATGGTCCGTGCGGTTCTGCGCGGCGAGGAAATAGTTGCTGTCATAGGAACCGAAGGCGGTGGTGCGGTTGAGCACGGTGCATTCTTCGGCCGCAATCAGCTCGGCTTCGACGTCCGCGACCCAATCCAGGGCCGGTTGGCCCTCAATGACCTCACCCGAACCGGACAACAGCGTGCCGCCGAGTTCGGACTGGTCATCAATCAGGATGACGCGGGCTCCGGTCCGGACCGATTCGCGGGCGGCGGCCAGCCCGGCGGGCCCGCCACCGACCACCAGCACGTCCGTGTGCACGAACTTCTTGTCGTAGACGGCCTTGTCCTCGGTGGGATCAAGCTTGCCCAGCCCGGAGAGCAGTTCCACGCCGAGGCCATCCACCAGCGACACCACGGTGGCGGGCAGCATGGATTCCGCCGCGTGGCCCGGGAAGCGGCTGGCGATCTTTACCAGCGCGTTCGGCTCTTCCACACCGGCGGCCATAATGCCGCGGGGACGGTCCTCATAAAGCGAGTTGCCGACGTCGATCCTGCCATTGGCCAAAAGCGCCGAGGCGACGGTGTCCCCCGGATGGCCCGTGTACTCGACGCCGTCGAGGGTGAAGCGCCAGGTGATGCTGCGGTCGATCCGGCCGCCGTGGCCAAGCCTGGAAGTCTGGGCGGTCATGACTGCGGTCCTTTCTGCGGGGTTTGTGCGGTGCTGGCCGGCGACTGGCCGGAACCGGCGGGTGGCTTACCGGATGGCGCCCGGTCGGGTCGCGCTTCACCCATCTTGTAAACGGCTTTGATTTCGTAGCTCACGGTGTCCCGGAGCATATTGAACCATTGGCGGCAGCCGGTACTGTGCACCCAGCGCTCGGCAAAGTCACCTCTGGTGTTATCGCGGTAGAACAGGAACTCGGCCCATTCCCTGTCCGTCAGCGCGTCGGCATCCTTCGGATAGGCGACGTGGGCCTGGCCGCCGTAGTGGAACTCGGTTTCATCCCGGGGGCCGCAGTTGGGGCATGCGATCAGCAGCATGGCGCTACTCCTTCTAGTGGGCCACGGCGGCGGCGCCGTGTTCGTCGATCAGGGCACCGGTCTCGAAACGTTCCAGTGCAAAGGGCTTGTTCAGCGGGTGTGGGCTGCCGGTGGCGATGGTGTGCGCAAAGGTCAGTCCGGCGGCCGGTGTGCCCTTGAAGCCACCGGTCCCCCAACCGCAGTTGACGAACATGTTCTCCACCGGAGTTGTTCCAACGATGGGCGAGGCGTCCAGGGTGGTGTCAACGATGCCGCCCCAGGTGCGCAGCACGTGCGCTCGGGCAAAGATCGGGAACAGCTCGACGGCGGCAGCCATCTGGTGCTCGATCACGTGGAAGGAGCCGCGCTGGCCGTAACCGTTGTAGGAATCCACCCCGGCGCCCATCACGAGTTCGCCCTTGTGTGCCTGGGAGACGTAGACGTGCACGTGGTTGGACATCACCACGGTGGGGTGGACCGGCTCGTGCAATTCGGAGACGAGCGCCTGCAGCGGGTGGGACTGGATCGGCAGCCGGAACCCGGCCATTTCCGCCAGCACCGAGCTGTGCCCGGCCGCGCACAGGCCCACCTTTTCGGTGTTGATGGTGCCCCGGCTGGTCTTGACTCCTACCACCCGGTTGCCCTCCTTGAGGAAGCCCGTGACTTCACAGTTCTGTATGATATCCACGCCCAGCTCGTCGCATTTTCGCGCGAAGGCCCAGGCCACATGGTCATGCTTGGCAATGCCGGCCCGCGGCTGGTAGGTGGCGCCCATCACGGGATAGCGGATGTTGTCGCTGATGTTCAGGATGGGGCACAGTTCCTTGACCTGCTGCGGGTCCAGCCATTCGGCGTCGACGCCGTTGAGCTTGTTGGCCCCCACACGGCGGACGCTTTCGCGAACATCACCGAGCGTGTGGGCCAGATTCATCACGCCGCGCTGGCTGAACAGAAAGTCGTACTCCAGCTCTTCGGGCAGGATTTCCCAGAGTTTGAGGGAGTGCTCGTAGATGGCAGCACTTTCATCCCAGAGGTAATTGGACCGGATAATCGTGGTGTTGCGGGCCATATTGCCACCGGCCAGCCAGCCCTTTTCCAGCACCGCAATATTGGTCATGCCATGGTTCTTCGCCAGATAGTAGGCGGTGGCCAGGCCGTGGCCGCCACCCCCGACGATCACAGCGTCATAGGAGGATTTAGGCTCCGCGTTGTGCCACAGGAAGTCCGGATGTTCTGGCAGCTGATCTGCACTCACAGTCAGGCTCCCTTCTTGGTTGCGGGTGAAAGGTTCGGGTAGAGCGGGAATTTCTCCGCAAGGACGGTGACCCGGTCCCGGAGCACGACGGCGAGTTCGTCACTGAGATCCTGCCGAAGGGCGGAGGCAATAATGTCCGCCACCTCGGTGAACTCGGCGGCGCCGAATCCCCGGGTGGCCAGCGCCGGCGTTCCGATCCGCAGTCCGGAGGAAACCATGGGCGGGCGCGGATCGAACGGAACCGCATTCCGGTTGACCGTGATGCCGATCCGGTGCAGCCTGTCCTCGCCCTGCTGGCCGTCCAGCTCGGAGTGGCGCAGATCCACCAGTACCAGGTGGACATCGGTGCCCCCGGTGACCACCGAAATGCCGGCGGCAGCAACGTCGTCGGCCAGCAGCCGTTCGGCCAGGATGCGGGCGCCTTCCAGGGTCCGCTGCTGGCGCTCCCGGAAGGCGTCGCTGCCGGCGATCTTGAAGGAGACCGCCTTCGCCGCGATCACATGCTCCAGTGGTCCGCCCTGCTGGCCGGGGAAGACGGCGCTGTTGATCTTCTTGGCCAGCTCCGCCTTGCTCAGGATCACGCCGCCCCGGGGCCCGCCGAGGGTCTTGTGCGTGGTGGTGGTGACCACGTCCGCGTAGGGCACGGGGTTCGGATGCAGTCCCGCTGCCACCAGGCCGGCAAAGTGGGCCATGTCCACCATCAGGTAGGCGCCGACCAGGTCCGCGATGCGGCGGAACTCGGCGAAGTCCAACTGCCGGGAGTAGGCGGACCAGCCGGCGACGATCAGCTTGGGACGATGCTCCAGTGCAAGTGCCTCAACTTCAGCCATATCCACCAGATTGTCGGATTCCCGG
>JBBRKU010000361.1:0-3484 GCA_038231735.1 Actinomycetales bacterium
GCTCCGCCAAGCGGTCCGCCCGCTCCAGCGCCGCCGTCGGCAGAAGTAACGACTGCAGCGCCGCCGCCGGGACCCGGGCGCGCAAGGCGATTCCGCCCACTCTCTTCAGCAGCGGGAGTGCTGGGGTGGAAAGGACCGAAAACCCGGGGTCCGTGAAAAGCTGGCGGACCAGCACTGCGGACCGGGCCTCCATCACGTCGAAGACCCTCGGCATGATCGCCCGGCCGACGCGGCTGCGCACGGCGGAGGTAACGTCAATGAAGATCCGCTGGCCTGCCTCCGTGTAGGGGGAGGGTCCGGCCAGGGGATCATCGACCACAAATCCCGCATTCATCGCCACGGAGGAGGCAACCAGCCGGATCCCGGCCAGCCCCATGGGAGTCAGCGGCCGGGTGAGCCCCTGAGCCAGGCTGAAGCACAGATAGGCCCTGGGCTCCGGACCCGCCGGGACCTTATCGGGCAGCGGGTACAGCGTGGTGATGGGCCTCGACTGAGTCAGCCAGAGCGAACCGGAGCCATCAATGGCCCACTCCGTGTCCTGTGGCGCCCCGAAATGGTTTTGAACCCGGCGGCCCAGGTCCGCCAACGCCCTGATCTGCCCGTCGGTGAGACAGGCGGGGTCGTCGGTTGGGGTTCGCTCGAGCCGTTCCGTCCCGCCCCCGGGCAGCGCCCGGATGAGCAGACCCTTGCCGCCCAACCGGCGGCCCACGATCTCTGAAGTGCCGGTGCGCACAACGAAGTGGTCGGGGTTGACGGCCCCGGACACCACTGCCTCACCCAAGCCCGGACTGGCGTCAATGACGGTTTCGCCGCGGTTCCCGGTCACTGGATTGGCCGTGAACATCACCCCGGCCACCAAAACGTCCACCATTTTTTGCACTACGACGGCGAGCGCCACCGTTGAATTGTCGACGCCGTGAACCGTCCGGTAGATCAGCGCCCGGTCCGTCCAGAGAGACGCCCAGCAGCGACGGACCGCGTCAAGGACGGCCTCGGTGCCGACCACGTTCAGATAGGTGTCCTGCTGCCCGGCGAAGCTGGCAAATTCAAGATCCTCCGCCGTCGCCGAAGACCTGACCGCAACCGGCACGTCAGTGCCCAACTCCGCGTAGGCCTTTCGCACGGCCGCGGCGAGTTCCGCAGGCTCCGGGGCCGCCAGCACCAGCGAGCGGGCATGGGCAGCGACGCCTGCCAGCGCACCGGTGTCCGCGCTGGGGACCCCCGCCAGCTGGTCCATGATGATGCCAAGTCCGGCGGCGGCCGCCATCCGAAGATACGCACGGGTCGTCACGGCGAACCCTTCGGGGACGGGCAGCCCGGCCGAGATCATTTCGCCAAGTTTCGCGGCCTTGTCGCCGACGACGGGGGTCATGGTGGCATCCACGTACTGCAGTCCCAGCACCGGCGGATCCTCGAACCCGCCGTCGTGCATAAACCCGGCCATGTCGGCTCCTCTTTCGGGGAGAGATAGTGCCGATCACGATAGACCCAGGTCCCCGGAGCCGCAACGCGCGCAAAGGAATCGGGCACGGCCGGCCGGACCACCCTCGCGCCGTTTCAACTTTTGTACGGCCCGCGCGCAGTGCTGTTACCGGAACAGCACAAGGAACGCACTACCAACGTCCAGACAATTCCCAGAAACTGGGAGGACGATGTGAATTGTGAAAAAGAATGGACCAGAAGCGAAGCTCCTTGTTGTTGACGACGAGCCGAATATCCGTGAACTGCTCTCCACCTCGCTGCGCTTCGCCGGCTTCGAGGTCATCGCCGCCGGCAACGGACGCGAGGCCCTGGCCGCGGCGGAGGAGCACAACCCGGACCTCGCCGTTCTTGACGTAATGCTGCCGGACATGGATGGTTTTACCGTGACCCGCAAACTGCGCTCCGCCGGCCGGCACTTTCCTGTCCTCTTCCTGACGGCACGCGACGATACCGAGGACAAGGTCACCGGCCTGACCGTGGGCGGCGATGATTACGTCACCAAACCGTTCAGCCTGGATGAGGTGGTGGCCCGGATCCGCGCTGTGCTGCGCCGCACCCAGCCGATGGACGATGACGACGCCGTCATACGCGTCGACGACCTGGAGCTCGACGACGACGCCCACGAGGTGCGCCGGGCCGGCAGCACGATCGAACTCTCCCCCACGGAATTCAAGCTGCTGCGCTACCTGATGCTCAACCCCAACCGGGTGCTGTCCAAGGCCCAGATCCTTGACCATGTGTGGGAATACGACTTCAACGGCGACGCCTCGATCGTGGAGTCCTACATTTCCTACCTCCGGCGCAAGGTTGATACGGACCCGGAGGCTCCGGCCCTCATCCAGACCAAACGCGGCGTGGGCTACGTTCTGCGGACGGCCGAAAAGCGCTGAAGGGTCCACCTTGATTCGCATCTGGAAGAACGCCTCGCTGCGAACTCAGCTGGTAGCCATCATCAGCGCACTGCTGGCGGTCTCGCTGCTGGCGCTGGGGACCGCGACCTATGTCCTGCTGCGCTCGTTCCTCCAGGAACAGATGGATGCCCAGCTGCAGACGTACCAGACCGCGATCGCCAAGGCTGGCATCAGCCCGGCGGACGCTAACGGAAATCCAGCCTTCCCCTTCGACTACTACGTCCGCTACAGCTACGACAACGGCACGGTGTTCGCCGACAACCGGCTACACCAGGACAAACCCGACCTCGGCGCCTACGACCTCGCCCAGGCAACGGAGCTATCAAAACTCCGCCCGTTCACCGTCCCCAGCAGCGATGGTCGGGATCCCTGGCGCGTCATCTTCGTCTCCCCGGCGACTATCCACGGGCAGATCGGTAACGGAATCCCGGTCAACTTTACCGGGTACGTCGTCGTCGCCCTTCCCTACGACGGGCTGAACAGCACCATGGAACGGCTCGCGGGAGTGATTGCTGGTGTGGCGCTGCTGGCCGTGACACTGGGAACGATGATTGCCTACTGGACGGTTTCCCGGTCCTTCCGGCCCCTTTCCCGGGTGGAAAAGACCGCCGCCGCCATCGCCGCCGGAGACCTGTCCCGCCGGGTGGAGATTGAAAATCCCACGACGGAAGTGGGCCGGCTGTCCGGTTCCCTGAACGCCATGCTGGCGCACATTGAAACCGCCTTCGCCGCGCGCACCGCGTCCGAGCGGCGGATGCGCCGCTTCGTGGCCGACGCCTCGCATGAACTGCGGACCCCCCTGGTCACCATCCGCGGCTTCTCCGAACTGTACCGACATGGCGCCCTGCCAGGACCGGAGGACGTGTCTACGGCGATGGGCCGGATCGAAAGCGAAGCCAAGCGCATGGGTGAGCTGGTGGAGGACCTGCTGATGCTGGCCCGCATCGATGAGCAACGCCCGCTCCAGCGCAAACCTGTCGATCTGCTCCTGCTGGGCCACGACGCCGCCATTGATGCCCGTGCATCCGCTCCGCGCCGGGACATC
This sequence comes from Actinomycetales bacterium, assembly GCA_038231735.1. Classification (GTDB taxonomy): domain Bacteria; phylum Actinomycetota; class Actinomycetes; order Actinomycetales; family Micrococcaceae; genus Arthrobacter_M. The sequence goes on from JBBRKU010000361.1 coordinate 3,439, forward strand.
CGTGTCGTCGGGCTCCACGGCGGCCGCGGCACCAGCGCCCCGACCA
>JBBRKU010000362.1:0-3480 GCA_038231735.1 Actinomycetales bacterium
AAGGCCCGCGGTCTTCTGGCGGGTTTGGGCCAGGCATGAGCTCCACCCCAAAGACCTTGGTTACCGTGACCGCGAACCCGGCCGTGGACGTGACGTACACGGTTGACGGGATCCGGCTGGGCGAATCGAACCGTGTTCCGACCCCGCTCTACCGCGCCGGCGGCAAAGGCATCAACGTCTCCCGGGTGGCCCACCAGCTGGGATTTCCGACCCTGGCCGTTGCCACCTGCGGCGGCAGCGCCGGGGACCAATTCCGCCGGGATCTGGTGGCGAGCGGGATGGACCACAGACTGGTGCCGGTGGCGGCCGAGACCCGGCGCACCATCGCCCTGGTGGACCCGGTGAACCGGCAGACCAGCATTTTCAACGAGGCCGGACCCGCGCTGGCGGCTACCGAATGGCATGAACTGGCGGCCGCCGTCGTCGAAAGCCTTGATGGCGCCGGCGTGCTGGTGGGGTCCGGTTCGCTGCCCGCCAACGCGCCCGCGGATTTCTATCCGGCACTGGTGGCGCTTGCCCACCATGCCGGAGTTCCCGCCGTCGTCGATACCTCCGGGCCGGGGATCGTGGCCGCCGCCAAAGCCGGCGCGGACCTGCTCAAGCCGAACAACCACGAGCTGGCGGAGGCGATGGGGGAGACGGACCTGGTCGCGGCGGCCTGGAAGCTCATTCGCCTGGGCGCCCGCCTGGTGCTGGTCAGCGCCGGGGCCGAGGGCATGCTGGCCTTTGACGCAGCCGCGCCCGGCAGCCATTGGAGCGCCAGGCTTCCCGCACCATTGCCCGGAAATCCCACTGGTGCCGGAGATGCCGCGGTATCGGCGGCCGCCGTCGCCCTGGCCTCCGGGATCACGGACCCGGAGGAGATCCTCCGGCGGGCCACGGCCTGGAGCGCCGCGGCGGTGCTGATGCCCGGGGCCGGAGAGATCTCCCCGCGCTACGCCGACCTGGCCGAGGCCCTCATTGTTACGAACCACAAAAGGAGCTCCGATGGTGCTGACCCCCACCCGTGAACTGATGGCGCGGGCCGCCGCGGCCGGCACCGGGCAGGGCGCCTTCAACGTGATCCACCTGGAGACCATCGAGGGTCTCGTGGCGGGCGCGGAGATGGCAGGCCTGCCGGTCATCCTGCAGATCTCCGAGAACTGCGCGGCCTACCATGGCGGCCTGGAACCGCTGGCGCTGGCCACCCTTGCCGTCGCCCGGCAGTCGGCGGTCCCGGTGGCCGTCCATCTGGACCACGCCCGGAACGAGCAGCTGGCGTACCAGGCGGTGGACCTGGGCTTCGGTTCCATCATGTACGACGGCGCCCACCTGGACTACCGGGAAAACGTCGCGGTGACCCGGCGGGTTGCCGACTATGCGCATACCCGTGGTGTGTATGTTGAGGCGGAGCTGGGGGAAGTGGGTGGTAAGGACGGCGCGCATGCCCCCGGCGTGTTGACCGATCCCGGCGAAGCCGCGGCCTTCGTGGCCGCGACCGGAGTCGATGCGCTGGCCGTCGCCGTCGGATCCTCGCACGCCATGACCGAGCGCAGCGCCGCACTGGATCTGGAGCGGATCGCCCGGCTGCACGCCGCCCTGGACGTCCCGCTGGTGCTGCACGGATCCTCCGGCGTCCCGGACGGCAGCATCGTGGCCGCCATCGCCGCCGGCATGACCAAGGTCAATGTCTCCACGCACCTGAACGGGTTTTTCACCCGCGCCGTGCGAGAATATCTGGACGCCAACCCGGCGGTGGTGGACTCGCGGAAGTATCTCCGGGCCGGCCGGAATGCCCTTGTCCCCGAGGTGGCCCGCCTGCTGACCCTGTTTGGAGCACCATGAATCGTACCGAGCGGCTGAACGCCATCCTGGACCTGCTGGCGGAGGCGGGCCAGGTGGAGGTGGATGACATTGTCATCCGGCTGGGCGTCTCCCCGGCCACGGCCCGCCGTGACCTCGATTCGCTGGCCACCGAACGCCTGCTCAGCCGCACCCGCGGCGGCGCCACGCAGGGCTCCGTTGCCTACGATCTTCCCGGACGCTATAACCGGGACAACCATGCCGCCCAGAAACACCAGATTGCCCTGGCCGCCAGCTCCCTGATACCCAAGGGCGCCGTCGTCGGGCTGTGCGGCGGGACCACCAGCACCGCACTGGCGCAGATCCTCTCCACCCGGGCGGACCTGATGGAGGCTTCCAACCGGCCCACCCTGACCGTGGTGACGAACGCCATCAACATCGCGGCACAGCTGGCGGTGCGGCCGAATTTCAAGATCATGGTCACGGGCGGCATCGTCAATCCGCGCTCCTACGAGCTGGTGGGCCCGTACACGGACATCATCCTGCAGAAGGTGGCGCTGGACTTCGCCTTCATCGGCGTCAACGGGATCGACCCCGTCGTGGGGCCCACGATCAACGACGAGGGGGAGGCCACTGTCAATTCGCTGATGGCCCGCCGCGCGTCCGAGGCCTACATGCTGGCGGATTCCTCGAAGATCGGCCAGCGCGCGTTCGCCACCATGGAGGGGTACCAGTTCCGCCAGCTGATCACCGACTCGGGCATCACCGAGGAGCAGCTGAAGGATTTCGAGGCGAACGGCATTGACGTGCTGGTGGCCCCGGCGCCGTAGGCGGCGGTCTTAGGCGGCAGCGGTCTTTGTTACGGCCGGATCGATTCTTCGTCCGGCGTGGACAACGTCAGCACCGCCTCCTCGATCAGCGGATTCTCCTCCAGCGCCCGCTCCACCCGGCGCAGCTCGACCGCAACATGCGCTTCGGTAAAGTCGCCGGTCATGTCCACGGCGGCCACCAGGTAAAGCTTTTCCGGGCCCACAAATTCCAGATGGATGTACGTCACCCGCTCAATCTCGGGGCGCTGCAGGAGCATTTCCGCCGCCAGCATGTCCACATCATGGCGGACCGGTTCACCGACCAGGAACCGGCGGTTGCGGTCAATCAGGATCACCGCGACCACGCCCAGCAGCACACCGACCAGGAGTGAGCCGATCGCGTCCGGTACCGGGCTGCCTGTGAGCTGGTGTGCCAGTATGCCGCCAAAGGCGATGGCCAGGCCGATCAGTGCCGCGGCATCCTCGGCGAAGACCGCCCGCATGGTCGTGTTGGAACTGGTGACAACATGGCGCAGGGTGGGGCGGTTCAGATGATTGGCGACCCTCCGCGCCTGCCGCAGGGCCTGGCTGAAGGAAACGCCTTCCAGCACGAAGGATACGGCCAGCACCACGTAGGCAACGGCAAAGTCGGTCGCCGGCTCGGGTGAAAAGAGTGCTTGGATCCCGTGCATGAAGGACACGACCGCGCCCGCGACGAACAACCCGAACGCCGCGAGCATGGACCAGACGTAGGCCTCCCGGCCGTAGCCCATCGGATGGCGGCTGTCCAGGGGCTTTTTCGACCGGCGGTACGCCACCAGCAGGAAGACCTCATTGCCAGCGTCCGCCCAGGAGTGCGCGGCTTCGGCGGTCCTCGTTGCGGAGCCGG
>JBBRKU010000363.1:0-3479 GCA_038231735.1 Actinomycetales bacterium
AGCTTCAGCATCATCCTGGGCGGGCTTGTCTCTGCCACAAGTGCAGCTTCGCCCAGCTACACGGCATCTTGGGCCGTCGCCTATATCGTGCTGGTCGCCGGCGTCGCCCAACTCGTTCTCGGCATCGGGCAGGCACAGCTTGCTTCGAAGCAGCCGTCCGCCCGCGTGATTGCCAGTGAGGTCATCGCACTCAATCTGGCGAATGCCGCCGTGCTCGTAGGCACGCTGATCGCGGTGCCTGCGCTGGTATATGTTGGCGCGGGCCTGCTTGTCATCGCGTTGGCGATATTCGTTTGGGCTGTGCGGGGTGCGCGCACCCACAACACGTGGCTGCTTTATGGATTCCGGATCATGATTGTGATCCTCGCTGTGACGGCCCCGATCGGCCTCGTGATCGCCCATTCACGAGCCGGGTGATTCTGCCCCGACTCAGACGGTCCGGCCACCAAAGACGGGCTTGCGCTTCTGCTGGAAGGCCGCGAATCCCTCGGCGTAGTCGGCACTGCGGCACAGTTGCGCCTGGGCCTCATTTTCCTGTCCGACGGCGGCCCACAGTCCCAGCCGCTGCTCGCGGATCGCGGCCACCAGTTCCTTGCTGGCCAGGAACGCTCCGGTAGCGCCTTGCGCCACCCGGGCCGCGGTTTCCCGGGTCTTGCCGAGCAGCTCATCAGCGGGCATGGCGCGGCTGAACAGGCCCGAGGCCACCGCGTCGGCTCCGCTCATCAGCTCCGCGGTGTAGATCAGGTCCAGTGTGCGATGCATGCCCAGCCGTTCGGTGAACAGCCAGTGCCCGCCGGAGTCCAGGGTGGCGCCCAGGTTCGCGAACGGGGATCCGATCTTTGCCGAGTCGGCAACGTACACCACGTCGGTGGCCACCAGCAGTCCCAGGCCCACGCCCAGGCAGGCGCCCTGCGCGGCGGCGAAGGTGGGCGCTGGAAACTCGCTCATCTTTTTCAGCAGCGGGGTCACCAGGCCGCCCAGGTACGCCAGGGCGTCGTCGTTCTCCGGGGTCACCGCGGAGATGTCACGGCCCGCGCAGAACGCGCGGCCCTCGCCACGCAGCAGCAGCGCCCGGACCGTCCCATCGGCGGTGGCGGCAGCGGCGTCGTCGTACGCCTGGCCCAGCTCCGCGAGGGCCGCCTCATCGAGGGCATTTAGTTTGGCCGGGGCATTGAGGACAATCTCGGCAACATTGTTTTCGATGGAGAGCTCGATCATCGGCGTTCCTTCGGTATTGGTCTCGACAAGCTCGACCGGCGGGCCATGCGACCAGCGGGCTTAGACGTCGTAGTCGACGCTGACGGCGGGGCTGGTTGGATGGGACTGGCAGGTGAGCACGTAGCCCCTCTCCAGCTCGTCCGGCTCCAGTGCGTAATTCTCCGTCATTTCCACCGTGCCGGAAATCAGCTTGGCGCGGCAGGTGCCGCACACGCCGCCGGCGCACGCGAAGGGCACGTCCGGGCGGACGCGCAGGGCGGCGTTGAGGATGGATTCGCGGGCGTGGGTGGGGCTGGCCACCTCACCCTGCAGACCGTCCAGCTTGAAGGTGATCTTGTAGGTCTCGCCGGCAGCGGTACCGTCGGTGGGCACGGAGCGGCCGGCTTGCCCTTCCGGGCGGTCCGGGCGGCCGGTACTGAACAGTTCGAACCGGATCTTCGCGGAGTCCACGCCGCGCTCGGCCAGGGCGTCACGGCAGAGCTGGACCAGTTCGAAGGGCCCGCACAGGAACCACTCGTCAATGTCCTCGGCATGGATGGCGGACCCCAGCAGCATCCGGAGCTTTTCCGCGTCGATGCGCCCGGTCATCAGCGGGGCTATCCGCTGCTCGCGGGAGAGCACATGGTGCAGCGCCAGCCGGGCCGGGTACTTGTCCTTCAGGTCCGCCAGCTCCTCCAGGAACATCACGTCCATGGCGGCCTTGTTGGCGTAGATCAGATCGAAGCGGGTGTCCGGGTTTCCGGCCAGCAGGGTCCGGACAATGGCGATCACCGGGGTGATACCGGAGCCGGCGGCGATGGCGACGAAGTTCCCCGCGGCGCCGGCCAGTTCCTCCGGGTGGTTCATGCTGTTCATGACGTTGCGGGAGCTGCCGTGCTTGGAGATGAACGCGCCCTCCGGGCTCATCACCTCCAGCACGTCGCCGGGCTTAAGTTTCGTATTCGCCCAGGTGGAGAACAGGCCGCCCAGGTCGCGTTTGATGGCCACCCGGATCTCGGAACTGCCGTCATCAAACTGCACCGGTTCGGCGCAGATGGAGTAGCTGCGGCGGATCTGCTGCGGCTGGCCCGCCGCGTCCGGCAAGGTGGTGCGCAGGGCCACGTATTGTCCGGGCAGGTAGTCGAATTGGCCGGCGAGCTCGACCGGCACCGCGAAGGTGGCCTCGACGGCATCATCGGTCAGCCGGCGGACGCCGGAGACGGCCAGCGGATGGAAGGACGCCCGCCGGCGGGTGGTTTCGGCGCCGGTCTCGGTCACGGAGGGTTCGGACACAATCATCAGAGCACCTTGAAGTAGTCGAAGGGTTCCTTGCAGTCCTGGCAGACGTAGAGCGCCTTGCAGGAGGTGGAGCCAAAACGAGTGAGTTCCTTCGTGTTCAGCGAGGAACACTGCGGGCATTTGACCTGCAAGGCCAACCGGACCGGACCGCTGTGGCCGCCGGCGGCGGAGTGGCCGGTGGGCGGGGCAATGCCGTATTCGGCCAGTTTGGCCTTGCCGGCCTCGCTCATCCAGTCCGTGGTCCAGGCCGGCGAGAGCACCATCCGGACCTGCACGCTGGGGTACCCGGCGGCGTAGAAGGCCGCCAGCAGATCGTCCCGGATGGCGTCCATCGCGGGGCAGCCCGAGTAGGTGGGCGTGATGGTGACCTCGACGGCGGGACGGGGGCCGCCGTCGTCGGACAGCCGGACGCCACGCAGGATGCCCAGGTCCTCGACGGTCAGTACCGGAATCTCGGGATCGCAGACCGTTGCGGCGATGGCCCAGGCCTGCTGCTCCGGCGTCTGGTCCTGGCTCAGTCCGGGCGCGGCACCGTGGCTCACACCAAGCCGGTTGAGCTCCGTCTGTTGGTCCAGCATCATCACCACGTCGCCCCGGGATGCTCGCGGGCCAGCACCTGCATCTCGGCAAGCAGGTAGCCAAGATGCTCCGAATGCCGGCCGCGCCGGCCGCCACCCGGCGCGGCGGCGACCTGCGGCACCTCCAGCTCCGCCTCGGCCAGCACCAGTCCGGTGAGGCGGTCAAAATCCTCGCGCAGGGATGAAGGCACGACGGCGGCGTCCCCGAGCCGGGCGGTCAGCGCGTCGTCCGCGAAGAGCTCCTCGGCGTAGGGCCAGACCAGGTTGAGTGCGGCGATCATCCGGCGGCGCGACTCGTCCGTGCCCAGCGCCAGGCGCAGCACCCACTGGGCACTGTGGTCCCGGTGGTAGTCCACGTCCTTGACCGCCTTCGCCGCGATCGCGGCCAGCGTGGCGTCCGTGCAG
>JBBRKU010000364.1:0-3476 GCA_038231735.1 Actinomycetales bacterium
CAGTTCATCATCGGCGAGAGCCAGTTGTTCGAGCCGTTGAGAAACGCTATTCAAGATCTCGCCGTCGGAGAAAGCAGCGACGTTCAGATCGCGTTCGATCAGGCGGGCGGTGAACTTCCCCGTTCCGGCGCCGATGTCCAGGGCGTCGATAGCCCGTGGCGTGCTCCCGGGGGACTCGATGGGGCGGCCCGGACCTCCTCCGCCGCTGTGGGGCCGCGGCGGGATCCGACCGCTGAGGAGCCATTCGACGGAGTCGGCCGGGTAGCCGGGACGGACGCGATCGTAGTGTTCGCCGCCGTCCTGGAAGGTGCCGGCCAGCTCCCTGCGGCGATCCTCGCCCAGGTTGGGTCCGCCCCTGACCGCTGCCATGCCGCTCCTTGTCCGTCCCGAAGTTCTGTCCGCCGGGTAAATCCCGCCCAACAACATTACCGCGGTACGCTGCCCAAGCCCGTGCAGGCCGCCCAGGTCTCCGGGCGGCCGTGGGTGCGTTATCAGTCGGTGCTGCAGGGGGCGGCGCCGGCTGTACCTGGTGTGTTCGGCGCCCACTCGGGGAATTGGCGGCTGTCTTCGGCCGGAACCCAACGGCCGGAATCCACCACGTAGTCCGCGCCCAGACCGGACTCCAGCAGAGCCGCAATCCCCTCGATCAAGCGCTGGGAGTCCTCCAGCCTGGAGCCGACGCCGAAGCTGGCGCGCAGCGAGCCGGAAGGCAGTCCGAGCCGGCGCAGCAGCGGGTGGGCGCAGAATTTACCGTCCCGGACGCCTACGCCGTGCTCGGCGGAAAGGTAGGCCGCGACCAGGCCGGCGTCGTATCCGGCCACGGAGAAATTGACGACGCCGATGGATCCGGTGCCGGGGAAGTTTGCGGAGTCCGTGAAGAGCCGGTGGACCGTGACGTCGGGGAGGGCCTCCAGACCGTCGACCAGATGGCGGCGCAGGGCTTCCTCGTGGGCATGCCACTGCTGGCCATCCAGTGCGGCCAGGATTTCGGTGGCCTTCGCCAGGGTAGCCGCACCCAGGACATTGGGGGAGCCGCCCTCGTGCCGGGCCGGCCCGGTAGCCCAGCTGACGGAATCGAGCCGCGCCTCCTTGACCGCGCCGCCGCCGGCCAGGTGGGGTTCGCCGCTGTCCAGCCAGTCGGGCCGCCCGACCAGGACGCCGGCGCCGAAAGGGGCGTAGAGCTTGTGCCCCGAGAAGGCGAGGTAGTCGACGTCGTCGGCGGCGATGTCGATCCGCCGGTGCGGAGCCAGCTGGGCGGCGTCGACGGCAATGCGGGCGCCGTAGCGGTGGGCCAGGGCGGCGAGCTCGGCGAGGGGGAGCACCTCGCCGGTGACGTTGGACGCGCCGGTGACGGCCAGCAGGCGGACGTTGCCGCCCTGCAGCTCGGCTTCCAGATTCGCCAGGGTGCCGGCGATGGTGCTGTCCCCGACGACGCTGCGGTGCGGGAGCCGCTGCCAGGGGAGCAGGTTGGCGTGGTGCTCGATGTCCAGGTAGACGACGTCGCCGGGGTCGGCCGCACTGCCCTGGGAAGAGCCCGGCAAGCAGCCGGCCAGCAGGTTCAGCGAGTCTGTGGTGTTGCGGGTGAAGATAACAGCGTCATCGGGGCGGCCGCCGACAAAGCCGCGCACCGCGCCGCGGGCGTTTTCGTAGACCGATGTGCTGACCTGGGAGGCAAATCCCGCACCGCGGTGCACGCTGGCGTAGTAGGGGAGGATTTCGGCCAGGTAGGCCGCAACGTCGGCCGCCGCGGGGGCGGACGCGGCGTAGTCCAGGTTGGCGTACCGGACGGTTCCGCCGCCTATCAGGGGGGCCTGCAGCTCCGCTCCTGACACTGTGAGCAGCGGCGATTGGCCGGCGGCGTATCGGCCGGCCGCGGCAGAGGGACGTGATTCGATGGTTGTAGTGCTCATGGGACCTCCAAGGAAGGACCACGGCGGCTGCCGGTGATCCGCGCTTGCCATAGCCGCTCCGGCCTGGCCAGGTCGTCACCCGGGGCACCCCGCCGCGAATGGAGGGTTGCCGGCCAGCAAACCGGGGTTTAGCGCTGGCACTCGTGACCTATGCAGAAAAGGCTAGTACATCAGATGATGCGATGCGATTGTTACGGCGCGCAGCTTACGGCGCGCTGTTACGCGCACAGTTTACGGCGCTCCTGTTACGACGTTCCCGATACGGCGCGCCGGTTACAGCCCTTCCAGCAGGTCATCGTGGTCCGGGTTGAGCCGGCGGAGCACCTCCGAGTGCAGGATGCCGTTGGTGGCCAGGGCGTTGCCGCCGAAGGGGCCCTCGGCGCCTTCCAGCGAGGTGAAGCGGCCGCCGGCTTCGACGACGATGGGCACCAGCGCGGCCATGTCGTAGAGGTTCAGCTCGGGCTCGCAGGCGATGTCCACGGCGCCCTCGGCCACCAGGCAGTAGGACCAGAAGTCGCCGTACGCGCGGGTGCGCCAGACGGTGTCGCTGAGCGAGAGGAACTCATCCAGGTTGCCGCGGTCCCGCCATCCGGTCAGGGACGAATAGGACAGCGAGGCGTCGGAGAGCTGCGAAACGTTGGAGACTTTCAGCCGGCTGGCCGCGGCCAGCGACTTGCCGGTGAAGGCGCCGGTGCCCTTGGCTGCCCACCAGCGCTTGCCCAGCGCCGGGGCACTGACCAGGCCGACGACGGGCTGGCCCTCATCCACCAGGGCAATCAGCGTGGCCCAGACCGGCACGCCGCGGACAAAGTTCTTGGTCCCGTCGATCGGATCAATGATCCAACGCCGCGATCCGTGTCCGGTGCTGCCGAATTCCTCCCCGAGCACGGCGTCGCGCGGGCGCACCCGGGACAGCTGGCTGCGGATGGCATCCTCGGCGGCCTTGTCCGCGTCCGTGACCGGGGTCAGGTCGGGCTTGGTTTCCACCTGCAGATCCAGGGCCTTGAAACGGGCCATGGTCTGGGAATCGACGGAATCCGCCATCACGTGGGCAAGGCGGAGGTCATCGTTATACGTTTGCGGGGCGACGTTCATAGGCATCACGCTATCGTTCTTTGCGCGATGCATCGGGGATATAGGGCCCGAGAACGCCTCCCGGCTAGTGGTTGCTGCCCAATTCCTTGGCCTCGGCCCGGGCTTCGGCCCGCTCGCCCGCCCCCAGCAGGCGGCGCAGCGATGCCAGCCGCGCGGGGCCCGCATCGCCGGCATGGCCTTCCTGCACCCACGGATCCAGTCCGCAGTTGACGGCCGAATCGTCATGCTTGCAGCCGCGCTCGCAGGCGTCCGTGCCCGGTTCCAGGTCCGGGAACGCCTGCAGAATCCGGTCCGGGTCCACGTGGGCCAGACCAAAGGAACGTATCCCGGGGGTGTCGATGATCCAGCTGCCAGCGGTTCCGCCGGCCAGCCGCAACGCCAGTGCCGAGGAGGAGGTGTGCCGCCCGCGGCCGGTCACGGCGTTGACGCCGCCGGTGGCCCGCTGCGAGCCGGTCAGGGCATTGACCATGG
>JBBRKU010000365.1:0-3473 GCA_038231735.1 Actinomycetales bacterium
GTCGAATGCCCGTCGCTGCGACGTTGCTGGAGGGGGAATTTACCCACAATCGGATCTGAATTCGATTGCTCCAGTGGCACCAAGGCAGCACACCAAGTTCGCGTCGGTTCCCGCAGTGAATATTTGCCCGCCAACAAATAAGCCCCGTCTCACACGCATCACTTTAAAGCGGCCCACTGCAATGCTTGATTTCGTGACGGATGCCACGTTTATGACCAGACTACCCAATTGCCGTGAGGAACTGCATTGACAACCGCTAGTACCCGGAAGGTAACGATGACCAGCACATCAACAGTTTTCAAGAATGCCCACGTGTTCGACGGAGAGGAGTTCCTTTCCGAGCCCACCGACGTCGTCTTCGCAGACGGAGTGGTTGCCGCCGTCGGGCCCGGTGCTGGTGATGCTGAACAGTATGCCTCGGCCACCGTGATCGACTGCACTTGCAAGACGTTGCTTCCCGGCATGATCGACCTGCACATCCATGCCACCTCATCCAACCCAGGGTCGTTGCAGGCCTTCGTGGAGCCGTTTTCGTTGCAGTTCTACGAGTCTGTGCGCAACCTCGACGCCACCCTGCGGGCTGGCATCACCTCGGCCCGCGACGCCGGCGGCGCGGACCTGGGGGCCAAGGTTGCCCAGGAATCCGGGCTGATCAAGGGCCCCCGGCTGCGCCTGGCCATCAGCATCATGTCCCAGACCGGTGGCCACGGCGACTTTTGGATGCCCTCCGGGGTCACGTTGCCCTCGCTGGCCCCGCACCCCGGCCGGCCCAGTGGCGTAGCCGATGGCGTGGAGGAAGTTCGCAAGTCCGTGCGCACGCTGCTGCGCGCCGGGGCCGACCAAATCAAGATCTGTTCAACCGGCGGAGTGCTCTCCCCCGCCGACGATCCCCGGCACTCACAGTTCAGCCTCGAGGAGATCAGGGTCATTGTGGACGAGGCCGAGGCCCAGGGAAAATACGTCATGTCCCACGCACAGGGTACCGGGGGTATCCTCAACGCTCTCAAGGCCGGTGTGCGCACCATCGAGCATGGCATCTATCTTGACGACGAGACCATCCAAATGTTCCTGGACAGGGGCGCCTATCTGGTGCCGACGCTGGCCGCGCCGGCGGCCGTCATCAAAAAGGCGGAAACCGGCACCAGCGGCCTGTCGCAGCAGGTGATCGACAAGGCCCACCGTGTCTACGACGACCACCTGGCCTCGGTGAGGCGGGCCATCGAGGCTGGCGTGAAGATCGGCATGGGAACCGACTCGGGCGTGGGTGTCCACGGCGAGAACCTCGAGGAACAAGCCCTGTTGGCGGGCGCCGGGATGTCACTGCGCCAGGTGCTGGCCTCGACCACCTCCATTGCCGGGGAACTGATCACCCCGGTGGGTTCGGTGGGCCGGCTGGCCAAGAACTACCTGGCTGACGCCGTCGTGCTGAACGGAAAACTGGAGTCGACCGAGCAGCTCCCACGCCTCCAATCCATGATCGAACGGGTCTTCCAGAACGGCGTCCAGCAGTTCAGCACCGAAAACCACCAGCAGAACTGACCCTAGGACAACCAACATATTCGATTCACCCGTGTATGTAGCCACCATCATTTTGCCGTTGCTGGCTGTCGCCGAAGTCGTTTCCGTCGTCACGAAGGCGTGGGTGCCCCGCTGCTGGTGATCATGGCGGTTACCTGACGCTGCTGTGGAGCGGGGTCTTGCCGCCGGACTTGATCCCCAAGTCGGCGTTCACCAGCGTCGGGATTGTGCTGGTCGGCGCCGTGATCACCCACATGGCACGCTGATTCCGCTACGGCAGATCAAGACGCAGTAAAAGGCCATCCTGATCGCCCTGTCCGGGCTTGTCTTCGCCACGGTGCTGATTTTTGGTGGTGTTGGGCCCGCTCCTGGGCTACCCAGCTGCCGTCGCTGGGACCGGACCGGTCACCGGCGGGCTCATTGCATACCTGATAACCGCGCAAAAGCTCCCCGAGGTCGGGCTGCCGTCGCTAGGGGCGGTGGCCGCGATCGTTCTGGGGCTGCAGAGCCTAATCGGCCTGCGCTGGCCAACATCCTACTGCGCAAGTGGAGTGCCTTGAACGACGGGTTCCGCCGCGGTTTGGACGAAACGGTGCTTAAGGTCCTGCTGCCGCCGGACATCACCGTCAAGGCACGGGCCGAGTCCGAGGACGCCGTTGGGGCCGCCGGACTGGCCCTGCACAACGCCATCAGCCTCAACGTTCCTCTCAAACATCCGGCCGAAGCTGTACCCCTGCCTTGAATGTCCGGCTTGAACGAGGCCAGTTCTTCCTAACATTCCTTGGGGGTCAGTACTTTGATCAATTACCCTTGTGACGCGCTAATGATTGCTCTGCCATGACGTGCCTTCCATTTCTGCGATGGGTACCCGTTGGATACCCGGCGTACTCCCTGTCAGTTCCCAAGGTCGTCCATCGTCAAAGGAAGGCACCTCCCACATGACCAAAGGGCGCTTACATTTAGCCGATGTAGACGGGTCTACGACTCGACGCCTGGTGTCCTCCTAGGAGGCGTGGCCAACGATGACCAACATTTTGATGAACCGCAATCGCAGCCGGATCATTCGGTGCCTATTCCTGCACGGAGCAGCCGATACCGAACAGATCCGGCTGCGCACCGGTTTGTCCATCTCGCCGGTCCGCTCCAACCTGAGACTCTTGGTCAACGACGCATTGGTGCACGTCTCGATCCCGCACACAATCCTGAGTTCCGGGCCTCGGCAGTTTATTGTTAATCAGGCCGCTGTCCGACGGCGCTTGTCGGAACTGACCGATCGGACATCCGGAGAAGAAGTCAGAGCGTGGTGAGATTTCCCGATCATGAATGGGCATAGATCGCTGAAGCCGCGCAGGCGAACTTGGGACCGTCTACCTGAGGCAGTGGCCATGCACACAGTCCCTGAGCATGCGGGCGAAGTGGTGACGCCGCCCTGCTTCACAAGTTTCAGGCCATGCTGCCCGTTCACTTGTGACTAGGCGACGCCTCGAGGATAATTCTCTTAGTCATCATCGGTGACCATCTGGACAGCCTTGAAGGAAGATCATGGAACGCAAACTGCGCCTAACACCGGACGATTCGTTCCCCGAGGAACTGGATGAGCTACCTGACCCAGTGTTGCAGGTTCTGGACAGCCAGATCCAGCGGCAATTGGACCGTGAAATCATCACCGATGGAGAACTATCTCCCGAAACAGAATTCCGGCACGAGGAACTGGACCAGGAATTCGAAATCCGCGAGGCCGTTGACCAACTGGATTAGACGAGCCGGCAAAAGTCACCCCTACCCCCATACCTCCTGGGTTGAGCGTCGCTCCCGGCCTTCATCATGAAGGTGGTCTGATCATGTGCCCGGCACTGCTATCACCGATGAGCCTTCATACGCTGACCGATGCCGTTGCGGACGCGGTTGATGTCGCCAGGATGAAGGAAGGATCTGGTAAGTCGGGGAACCTGGAA
>JBBRKU010000366.1:0-3470 GCA_038231735.1 Actinomycetales bacterium
GTGCCGGTCATCCTTGGCGCCCAGAACTGCGGCTGGTCGGGCGGACCGTTCACTGGGGAGGTCAGCGCCGGAATGCTGGCCGAGCTCGGCGTTGCCATCGTGGAGCTGGGGCACGCCGAGCGGCGCAGCCAGTTCGGCGAGGATGACGCCGTCGTCGGACGCAAGGTGCGGGCCGCCGCCGTCGCCGGCATGGCACCACTGCTGTGCGTCGGCGAACCCGCCCCGGGTTCGCCGACGGAAGCGGCGGAGTACTGCCTGCGCCAGGTCAGCGCCGCGATTTGGGGCGGCGCGGCGGTCCCCGCCGGCATGATGCTGGCCTATGAGCCCGTGTGGGCCATTGGTGCAGCGCAGCCGGCGCCTCACGACTACGTCAACCAGGTGGCGGCTCAGCTGCGCACCCACGTGGGACCGGGCATCCCCGTGATTTACGGAGGGAGTGCCGGCCCGGGGTTGCTGCCCCGGCTGACCGAGGTGGACGGGCTTTTCCTGGGCAGGTTTGCCCACGATGCGTCTAACCTGGGCCTCGTCCTGGACGAGGCGCTGGCCGGGCGAATGCCGGCCGCCACCTAACACAATGCGCCGTGGCGTCGGGAAGGACATCCACTCGTCGATGGCCATTCATTCGGCGGTCCCGTCGTCGGCCAGTTTGCCTTTCCCTGTTCTTCTCGCTCACACCCTCGAACCTGTGTAGGCAACCGGATCACGGGTGCCATTGACGGTCGGCAGGGGGCGGCGTAGAACGGACCGAGTAGGACTGGGAGGACAGATGGGACTACGCGAGGAAGCCGAGCGAATTATCGCAGAAGAAGATAGGGCTTTCGCCGAGATGACGGCCGCAGGGTTCGTGGAGGTCAAGGAAAAAATTCCGGATGTGCTGGAGGCATGGTGCACCGGGATGCGCGTTGAGTCAGTGCCGCTGTTCACCCTCACGGATGAACGGTTCGAAGATGGCGGGGGCGGCTACAACAGGGGACGCATATGGACCGTAACGATTACCTTTAACGTTGACGGGATTGACTTCAAAGGATTGTTGGTCAAAAAGGACAGCGATCTCGAGAACATGGAAGTGACAATGATTGGGTACGGGAATGCCCCGATCCACTCAATCCATGACATCGCCAAGGCACTCCGGCCCAGGGCCTAGCGCCGGTTGTGGCTGGGCCTCGTAACGAGCGGGCCCTTGTAGGGGTGGCTTGTGAAAAAGTGAAATATCCGACGCTAAGGTTTTGCGGATCGTCGTAGTGGCCTGTATTTGCCGGGTTTGATGTGGTTGGGGCGTGGCCAGGTGTAGTCTCCGGTGAGGTTGATGTGTTCCCAGCCCAGGGGCGAGAGGAACCGCAGGAGGTCCGGGTCCGTGGTGCTGCCGTCGCGGTCCAGGGTTGTGATGGTGCGGTCGAGGTAGACCGTGTTCCAGAGCACGATGGCTGCCGTGAGGAGATTCAGTCCGCTGGCCCGGTAGCGCTGTTGCTCGAATGAACGGTCGCGGATCTCGCCGAGTCGGTTGAAGAACACCTGGCCATTAAGCGCTGTGCAAAAAAGGGCCAAATAACTCTGCGATTCACTGCGACGTGCTGAACATGCCCCGGAGTGTCTTACGAACGTTCGTTACCGGACGCCGCGCCAGGCTTAGCGTCGGAAATTCGACGAATTCACACCCCCACACGGTTGGACATTGCCGTTGGTCGCTATTTGTTCTATAACTTATAGAGTAAAGACGGGTGGGAGTGATGATCCTCAACGTGGACCTCGCCAGCGAGGTACCGATCTACCAGCAGCTTCGGGACCGGATCCTGGAAGCGATCGCCGAGGGCGTGCTGACCGAGGGCAGCTCGTTGCCGGCCACCAGGGCTCTCGCTGCGGACTTCGGGATCAACTTCCACACCGTGAACAAAGCGTACGACCTCCTGCGTAGGGAGGGCCTGATCCGGCTCAACCGTAAGACCGGCGCGGTGGTGACGGCGACGGTCGCGGACCCGCCGTTCCCCGCGGAGTGGACCGCGAGGGCACGGACCCTGCTGGCCGAAGCCGTCGCCAGAGGATTACCGGCCGACGAGGTTCTCACGACCTGTCGGTCCGTGCTCGATTCATTCGGCACCAAACAGCCAGAGGACACGCCATGACCCTTGCCATCGTCCTGAGTTCCGGGTTATTTGCACTAGTGCTCGTACTCGCCCTGGTGCTGCCCTTGATCAACAGTCCTACCGTGCCTTTCGGAGTCCGGGTTCCGGCCGAGCGTGCCGACGACCCGACGGTGCTCACGCAGTCCCGCATCTACCGATGGCGGGTACTCGTCAGTGGGATCGTCGCCGCCGGGGTTAGCGTCATCATCTATGCCGTGACCGGCGAAACGTTGCTGCTGCCGTTGTCGGTGCTGGTGCTGGTCGGCATCTGGTACGGCTGCTTCTTCCTGGCCAATCACGAGATCCGGGTCGCCAAGGCAGCCGGGGGCTGGTACGAGGGCCTGCACCAAGGCATCGCCGTGGACACGGGGCTGCGGACAGATCCACCACGGTTTCCCTGGCTTTGGCTGGCCCCGGCGCTGATTGTCACGGTCACCACCGTGGTGATCGGCATGCTCAGCTACCCGTCGATGCCCGGGATGCTCGCGGTGCACTACGGCGCGAAGGGCGTGCCCAACCGGTTGGCCGCCAAGTCGGTGGGCACCGCGTTCTCTCTGGTGTTCGTGCAGGTAGGCGTGACCGCGCTGCTCGTAGGTATCGCGGCAGCCATTTTCCGCAGCCGTGCCGACATCGATCCGGCGCACCCGGTCAGCTCCGCGCGCTGGTACCGCCAGTACCTTTTACTGGGCGCCAAGGCGCTGCTCGGGCTGGTCGCGATGATCGACCTGGGGATGATGGGATCATCGCTGCTGATGTGGACCGGGACGGTCACGTCCTTGGCGCGGCTGGTGGTCGTGCTGCCGATCCTGCCCGCTGTCGTGGTGGCCGTCGTGGTCTTGGCCAGGAATAACCGCGAGCGGGACGTCGGCGAGCAGGACACCGGGCTGACCCACCGGGACGATGACAAGCACTGGCGGGGTGGTCTGTTTTATATCAACCGCGAAGACTACGCGCTATTTGTTCCGCGACGGTTCGGTCTGGGATGGACGCTCAACTTCGGAAATCCCAGGGCAGCGATGCTTCTGGCCGGTGTGGTCGCGCTGATCAGCCTGGTGATCATCCTCCGCTTCGGCACCTGACCTTTACCATCGTGTCGCGACCCCCATTGCGCACCACGGCAAAAACTTAGCGTTGGATATTTCACTTTTTTGCATTATGGCCGCAATTTCATCAGGTGTACTACTGCGTTCGCTTTGAACATTCCGGGAACTTTCACCATTCACGCAGGTCAGAGCCTCTTTGTGGCCGGGGATTTCCATCAAGCCAGCCTCCCGGCCCGGGCCCCGCGCGGCCATGGAAACGCTTCTGACCTGCGCACTTGCAATCAGATTACATCCGATGAAAGATATA
>JBBRKU010000367.1:0-3470 GCA_038231735.1 Actinomycetales bacterium
AGCCCCGTGAAGAGGGGCCCCGCCGTTGACGTGCGCGCTGCAGACTGCCGAGTGTCAGCGGGCGGCTTCGCCGTCCACGTAGTCGTCGTCGTTCGAGGCGTTCCAGGCGAAGAGCTTGCGCAGCTCGCGGCCGGTGGCCTCGATCGGGTGGTCCTCGCCCTTCTTGCGCAGCGCCGCGAACTCCGGTGCGCCGGCATCCTGGTCGTCGATGAAGCGCTTGGCGAAGGTGCCGTCCTGGATGTCCTTGAGCACGGCCTTCATATTTTCCTTGACGTGGGCGTCGATGACGCGCGGGCCGGAGACATAGTCGCCGTACTCGGCCGTGTCGGAAACGCTCCAGCGCTGCTTGGCAATGCCGCCCTCCACCATCAGGTCAACGATCAGCTTGAGCTCATGCAGCACCTCGAAGTACGCAACCTCGGGCTTGTAACCGGCCTCGGTCAGCGTCTCGAAACCGTACTGGATCAGCTGCGAGGCACCGCCACAGAGCACGGCCTGCTCGCCGAAGAGGTCCGTTTCGGTCTCTTCGGTGAAGGTCGTCTTGATCACGCCGGCGCGGGTTCCGCCGATCGCCTTCGCGTAGGACAGGGCCAGTTCCCAGGCCTTGCCCGACGGGTCCTGCTCGACGGCGATCAGGTCCGGCACGCCGCGGCCGGCCTCGAACTCGCGGCGCACGATGTGGCCCGGGCCCTTCGGAGCAACCAGCGCGACGTCAACATCGGCTGGGGGCTTGATGTAGCCGTAGCGGATGTTGAAGCCGTGGCCAAAGAACAGGGCGTCGCCGGCCTGCAGGTTCGGGGCGATGTCCTCCGCATAGACGTGGCGCTGGACCTGGTCCGGGGTGAGGACCATGATCAGGTCCGCCTCGGCGACGGCATCCGCAACGTTGAGCACTCGCAGGCCCTCGGCCTCGGCCTTGGCACGCGATTTGGAGCCCTCCTTGAGGCCGACGCGGACGTCGACGCCGGAATCGCGCAGGCTCAGTGCGTGCGCGTGGCCCTGGCTGCCATAGCCGATAACGGCAACGGTGCGGCCCTGGATGATGGACAGGTCTGCATCATCGTCGTAGAACATGTCGGTCACTTGTTACTCCCTCAATAGTTTCTGTACTGCATTTGTTCCAACCGCAAGATTAGTTCCAACTGCAAGATATCTCTGATCGCTATGCACTGATGGTGCGCAGTGCCCGGTCGCTCATCGAACGGGATCCCCGCCCGATGGCCAGCGTGCCGGATTGCACAATTTCACGGACGCCGAAGGGCTCCAGCACGTTCAGCAGTGCCGCGAGCTTTTCGGGATGGCCGGTCGCCTCGATGGTCAACGAGTCGGTGGAAACGTCAATAATCGATGCGCGGAAGAGGTCTGCAGCCTGGGTGACCTGCAGCCTCGTGGCAGCGTCCGCACGTACCTTGACCAGGATGTGGTCCCGCTGCACGGAATTATCGGATACCAGCTCAACAATCTTGATCACGTTGATCAGTTTGTTCAGCTGTTTGGTGACCTGCTCAATGAGTTCACCCTCGGCGTCGACCACCACCGTCATCCGGGATACGCCCGGAATTTCGGTGGGGCCCACGGCCAAAGAATTGATATTGAAGGCCCTCCGGGCAAAGAGGCTGGCAACGCGCGTGAGCACGCCGGGCTTGTCTTCGACCAGGACGGAGAGTGTATGCCGCGTCATCTTAGTCCTCCTCTTCCCACGCCGGGGTCATGTTGCGGGCAACCTGGATCTGGTCATTACTCACTCCGGAGGGGACCATAGGCCACACCATGGAGTTGGGGCTGACTACAAAGTCGACGACGACGGGCCGGTCGTTGATGGCCAGTGCCGCCTCGATGGTGGCGTCGATGTCCTCGTCCCGTTCGCAGCGCAGGCCGGCACAGCCGTAGGCCTCGGCCAGCTTGACGAAATCCGGGATGCGGATGGTGTCGTGGCCGGTGTTCAGGTCCGTGTTGGAATAGCGGCCCTCATAGAACAGCGTCTGCCACTGCCGGACCATGCCCAGCGAGGAATTGTTGATCACCGCCACCTTGATCGGGATCTTGTTGATGGCGCAGGTGGCCAGCTCCTGGTTGGTCATCTGGAAGCAGCCGTCGCCGTCGATCGCCCACACCACCCGGTCCGGAGCGCCCACCTTGGCACCCATGGCCGCCGGAACGGCGTAGCCCATGGTGCCGGCTCCGCCGGAGGTCAGCCAGGAATGCGGCCGCTCATACTTGATGACCTGCGAGGCCCACATCTGGTGCTGGCCCACGCCCGCCACATAGATGCCCTCAGGCCCGGTCAGCGCGCCGATCCGCTGGATGACGCGCTGCGGGGCGGACAGGCCGTCGTCGGGCTCGGTCCAGCCCAGCGGATAGGTGTCGCGCAGGTTGCCCAGGAACGCCCACCAATCGCCCAGATCCGGCATGCCGTTCTGCGCGAACTCCGCCTTGAGTGCCTGCGTCAGGTCCGGAATGATCTCCTTCACGGAACCGACGATCGGCACGTCGGCCACCCGGTTCTTGGAGATTTCCGCCGGGTCGACGTCCGCGTGGATGATCTTCGCGTTCGGCGCGAAGGTGCTCAACACGCCGGTTACGCGGTCATCGAAGCGCGCTCCCAACGTGATCAGCAGGTCCGACTGCTGCAGTGCGGTCACCGCGGACACCGAACCATGCATGCCGGGCATGCCGACGTGCAGCGGGTGCGAGTCCGGGAAGGCACCGCGGGCCATCAGCGTGGTGACCACGGGGACGCCGGTCAGCTCGGCCAGCTCCAACAGTTCGCGCGAAGCGTGGGCCTTGATCACACCGCCGCCGACGTAGAGCACCGGCTTCTTGGCCTGACCGATCAGCCGGGCGGCCTCCCGCAGCTGCTTGGAGTGGCCGCGAAATACCGGGCGGTAGCCGGGCAGGTCGATGGTGGGCGGCCAGGAGAAGGTCATCTGGCCCTGCTGGGCATCCTTGGCAATATCCACCAGGACGGGTCCGGGGCGGCCGGTGGCGGCGAGGTGGAAGGCCTCCGCCAGCACCCGTGGAATCTCACTCGCCTTCGTCACGAGGTAGGAGTGCTTCGTGATAGGCATCGTGATCCCCACGATGTCCGCCTCCTGGAAGGCATCCGTTCCGATGACCCCGCTGGAAACCTGGCCGGTGATGGCCACCATGGGCACCGAATCCATGTGCGCATCCATAATGGGCGTGACCAGGTTGGTGGCACCCGGGCCGGAGGTGGCAATGCAGACGCCTACCTTGCCGGTCACCATGGCATAGCCCTGCGCGGCATGTCCCGCGCCCTGCTCATGGCGGACCAGCACGTGGTTCATCGAGGAGGCTAGCAGCGGGTCGTAGGTGGGAAGGATCGCGCCACCGGGAAGACCGAAAATGTCCTTGACGCCCAGCTCCTCAAGGGAACGGACGATGGCCTGCGAACCGGTCATCTGCATCGGGGCGACGACGTTGCCGGGGCCCTGGACGGCGGAAACGGC